>JAFGKN010000153.1 GCA_016928605.1 Planctomycetota bacterium
CGGCGGCCGATGCGTCCGCAGCCGCGCTGCGGCGGAAGCTCGCCAGTTGACGCAAAGAGAAGCGCCCCTCACCTCAAGGGCTGCCCGGGGGGCGCTCCTCTTCCCACTCCCACTCCTCGAGCCTCACGGCGTCCACCATCACGCAGTCCTCCTCGAGCGCCCACCATCGATAGAGCTCGAGGCCGACGGCGGCCCGCGGGCCGTCCGCACGGAAGGCATGCCGCACGCGGCGCCACTCGCCTCCGGTCGAGAACCACGTCGTGGCGCAGGTCTCCCGCCGCGGCGGCTCCTCCTCGAACATCTTCGCGAGGCCACCGGGCGCTTCGCTGTCCGCTCCGCGTGCGGGGGAGAACGCCAGAAGACGCACGCGGTTGTTGCGCTGCCAGCCGCCGCCGCGCTCGCTGCAGTAGACCAGGGCCGAGAGCATGTATTGGCGTCCCGCCTCCACGTCCACCTCCTGGAGTGCGAGCGACCTCTCGGGCGGCTCGAGCTTCCGAGGCACTTCTTCGCCGCTTCCGGACGCGCAGCGGTGCAGGTATCCCAGCGCACGGCTCCCCTCGGGCACCCTGAGGCCATCGCGGCTCTCGAGGAGTCCAGCCAGCGGCCCGCTCGCGCGCCACCCCGCAAGCCCTTCTTCGAAGCCGGGATTCTCGATGGGAACCTCCCGCAGCCGGGGGGGAAAGTCGTGCATCAGGAGCGTATCGCGGAGGCTCTCCGGCAGCTCGCCCTGCGCGCGGAAGAGGAGAGGCCGACTGCGGATGATGCCCCCGCCGCTGATGGCCGAGGCGGAGCGCGCCACCGCGCGGTGGTCGGCGCCGGGAACGAGGGAGTGCAGGACAAACCGATGCTCCGCGGCGGGTGACGAAGAGTACGCCTGTCGACGCTCGAGCCCCTGGACGAGCTGCCATTCCACGCGGCTCCGCGCCGGCCGTCCCGTCTCCCAGGAGATCTCGGCGGAGAGCTTCCCCGGGCGGAGATCCAGGTTGAAGGGATAGGTGATCGCGTCCGGCGTCCGCTCCCCGCGGATCGAGAAGGTGAGGTCGAAGGCCTTCTCCGCCTTCTCGTCGCGCCAGGCTTCTCCGCCGGGGTACACGTCCTGCGATAGATAGGCGTAGAAGGACTCGCCGTCGGCGCGTCGCATCGAGAAGTAGTAGCGCCGTCCGGGAGTCACCTCCACCTCGTCGGGAAACCAGACCGCCGTCTGCCCCCAGTCGCTGATCATGGGCACTCGGGCCACAGGCGCCACGACTCGACCTTCAGGCCCCTCTTCACGGATGCAGAGCTCGAACTCGAGGCAGCGCTCCGGCTGCGATCCCCAGCCGGCGTTGGCATAGGCCGCGACGATGTTGCGCGTCGTGGCGACGAAGGTCTGCCCCGCCTCGCGCACGCGGCCGGAGCCCGCTCCCTGCCGGATGAATCCGAGCCCCTCGCGCGCGGCGGCCATCTCGACGAGCCCGGAGACATCGCTCTCGATGGTGAGCGCGAGGTCGGCGTCGAGCTGGCGCTCGCCGTCGAAGTAGGCTTGACCGCGGGAGTAGACGTCGCCCTTGCCGGCCATGCCGATGTTCCAGGGCCTGCCGTCGACGTCGCGGATCTCGACGTAGTAGCGATGGCTCATCCGCGTCGTCCACTCTCCCTCGCGGAAATCGACGGCCACCACCCACCTCACGGGGCCCGGCAGGACGCGCCGCCCCAGCACCTCGCCCTCCGGCCCGGACTCCCTCAGAGTCAGGGCGAGCCTGTGCTCGCCGGAGGGGATCCAGAAGACGATCTTCTCGATCTGGCTCGCCTCCGCCGCGAAGGTCTGGCCGAAGCTCACGCGCGCCGGCGACCAGGTCTCGTTCGGGGGCGAGTAGTAGGCTCCATCGGAGAACCGCAGGTCCGTGGTCTCTCCGGAGCGAACCGGGATGCGCGAGGCGACCCGGCCCGACGACAGCACCATGTACTCGCCGCACTCGAGGTCGTCGAAAAGGAAGTCGCCTTCGCCGTACGTGATCTCGTAGCGCACCGCCCTGCCGCCTCGGGCGTAGACGACCACGTCGCGCTCGTTGCCGCCGGTGCTGCCTCGAAACGTGCCGCGGCGGACCGCCGCTCGCGCCTCCGCCGCCCGCTCCTCGGCCCGCGCCGACTCCGCCGCTCGCTCCTCCGCCGCCCGCGGCATAGCCCCGGCGACGATCCAGATCGCCAGCAGAAAGCCGGGCCTTGTCCTGATCGAGATCGCCATGGCCTCCTCCGTCTTCTCGGGGTTTGCATCCACGGTGAGAAGCCAGCGTAACCGGGAAGCCCGCGGGGTCCAAGACGTCGTCGGGCGCACCGAGCCGCGCATCGCGGAAGCTCTTCGCCTTGACTTGCCGTGGAGGCTCCCCTACCTTGAGCACTCGCAGAGCGGCAAAGCGTCGTTCCGCAGGCCATACAGCGTCTTTCAGCGGGAGCTCGAGGTGGACAAGAAGACCGTGCGCGCGGGCATCGTCGGGGCGGGCTTTTCGGCGAGGTTCCACTACGAGGCCATCCGAAGGGTCTACGGGACTAACGTGGACGTGAAGGGCGTCTACGCGCTCGACCGGGAGCAGGCCGCCGAGTACGCGAAGGAGCGCGGCATCCGGTCCTACGACTCGCTCGAGTCGCTGATCGACGACGTCGACGTCGTCCACTGCTGCGTGCTCGTCGCGGGCCACGAGCAGGTGGCGGTGGCGGCGCTCGAGCGGGACAGGTTCGCCATCGTCGAGAAGCCCCTCACCGGCTACCTCGGAGACGGCACCGAGGAGTTCCACGGCGATCGCTTTCCCAAGCAGGACGCGCTCGACCACGGCCTCGCGAGCATCGAGCGCATGCTCGCTGCCGAGAAGAAGAGCAAGGGCCGCATCCTCTACGCGGAGAACTGGGTCTACGCGCCGGCGATCCAGAAGGAGCGCGAGATCATCGAGAAGACCAAGTCGCAGATCCTCTGGATCCACGGCGAGGAGGCGCACTCCGGCTCGCACAACCCCACCTACGCCTACTGGAAGTACTCCGGCGGCGGCGTCCTGATCGGCAAGGGCTGCCACCCCCTGTCCGCGGCGCTCTACCTGAAGCGCGTCGAGGGCCGCGCGCGCGATGGGAAGCCCATCCGGCCGAAGGCGGTCTCCGCTCGCGCCCACGCTCTGACGCGGCTGCCGAACTTCCGCGACGAGGGGCACATCCGCCGCGACTACCACGACATCGACGACTTCTCGATGATGCACGTCGTCTTCGAGGACGAAACGATCGCGACGGTCTTCGCCTCCGACATCATCCTCGGCGGCATCCACAACTGGCTCGAGGTCGCGGCCAACAACCACCGCACGGTCTGCAACATCAACCCGAACACGTCGATGCAGATCTACAACCCCCTGGATGCCAACTTCGAGGACATCTACACGGTGGAGAAGATCGGAACGAAGCAGGGATGGACGAACGTCCCGCCTGATGAGGACTGGTTCACCGGCTACCCGCAGGAGATCGAGGCCTTCTACCGCACGGTCGCGTACGGAGATCCGCTCGAGAGCGACAGCCGTCTCGCCGCCGATTCGATCTCCACGATCTACAGCGCCTACGTCTCGGCGGAGAGAAAAGGTGCGGAGGTGGCCGTCAAGAGCTACTGACGCGGGCTACCACTGGACACGTTCGAGAGCGGGGGTCGACTCTAGTCAACACCGAACGAGGGCTTGGTTCACCATGCAGGCAAGGAGACACGGAGACTCTCTCTTCTTCTCGGTGCCTCGGTGTCTCCGTGGCTCACTTCCTCAGCCGCTTGCAATCTCGAAGATGCCAGGCACCGCGTTGGACAATCCTCCGAGAGAACCTCTGGAGACCTGTGCAATCTGCGTTCCTTCTTTCCGCGGAGAGAAGATCTGCGAGGGCTGGCCAGGGGTTTGCGCGAAGACGCTTCGAGCGGAGAAAGCGGGAGCCACAGGATGACGAACGAGCAATGGGATATCTTGCTGCGGGTCATCGACGGAGAGCGGGTCGACCCGCTGCCCGTGGGGTTCATCATCGACAGCCCCTGGCTGCCCCGCTGGGCGGGGATGTCGATCCTCGACTACTACGCGAGCGAGAGCCGCTGGCTCGGGGCCAACCTCGAAGCCGTGCGGCGGTTCCCGCGGGCCATCTTCCTGCCGGGCTTCTGGTCGGAATGGGGCATGTGCACGGAGCCCTCGGCGTTCGGAGCGAAGTGCCGCTTCGCGGAGGACGACTTCCCCTTCGCGGAGAAGATCTCGGAGGATCTCAAGGCTCTCGCCGCGCTGGAAGCCCCCGATCCCCGCACCGACGGCCTCTGCCCGTTCGTCCTCAAGCGACTCGTGCACGCACGGCCCGCGATCGAGGAGGCCGGCCACGCGATCCGGTTCGCCGTCGCCCGCGGTCCGCTCAACATCGCGGGCTTCATCGCCGGCAACACCGAGCTCTTGCTGGCGCTCAAGCTGGACCCGGAGGCCGCGCACGGCCTGCTCGAGAGAGTCACGGAGTTTCTCGTCGAGTGGATCCGGCTCCAGGCCCGGGCGATCCCCACGATCGATGGGATCCTCATCCTCGACGACCTCGTCGGCTTCTGCGGCGAGGCGGACTTCGAGGCCTTCGCCCGGCCCTATCTGAAGCGGATCTTCGAGGCGATCGACGCCAGGGTGCGGTTCTTCCACAATGACGCGAAGGGAAAGGTCTGCGCGCCCCACCTGGCCGGGATCGGCGTGAACCTCTTCAACTTCGCCTTCGAGCATCCGATGGTGGAGATGAAGCAGTGGACGGGCAACCAGGTGGCGCTGCTGGGGAACATCCCGCCGCGCGACATCCTCGCCCACGGCACTCCGGAAGATGTGCGCCGGGCGGTGCGCGACCAGATCGCCTCCACCGGAGATCCGACCCGCGTCGTCCTCTCCTGCGGCGGCGGCATGCCTCCCGGCGTCTCCACCGAGAACATCGAGGCCTTCCTCGACGCCGCAGGGCAGCGAGCTTGAGCAGCGGGCGGCACGGGCCGGATCGTTCTATGGCAGGAAGGACACGGAAGGCAAAAAGGAGCGATGATCATGAGGCCGAACAGCACATCCGCATCTCGACGCCAGTTCCTCAAGACGAGCACGGCGGCGACGACCGCCGCGCTGGCGGGAGTCTCCGTTCTGAGCCACGGACTCGAGGAGAGCACCGACAAGATCCGGGTCGGTCTCGTCGGCTGTGGCGGGCGCGGCACCGGAGCCGC
>JAFGKN010000154.1 GCA_016928605.1 Planctomycetota bacterium
CGGGCCCGGCTGCACCCCCTCCGCCAGCCCCCGCCGGGAGTCCCCTTTTCGCGCACGCGCCGCAGCGGCCGCCGCACCCGCAGCGGCAGGCGCAGCGGCAGCGGCAGCAGCAGCAGCAGCAGCAGCAGCAGCCGGAACCGCAGCCGTCCGAAGCAGCCGCAGCCGCGACCGCGGGTCGCAGCGGCAGCGGCAGCGGCCAGCTGCAACGGCATCCCCATCCGGCACCGTCACTGCCACGGTCACTGCCATCGCCACCGCCACGGCCACCGCCACTGGGTCAGCAAGCGCAACCGCATCCGCAGCCGCATCGGCAGCGGCATCCGCATCCGCCACGGTCACCGTCGCCGTCACCGCCCCGGCCACCGCCACGGTCACCGTCACGGCCACTCACGCGTCGCCGGCTATGTCTCCTTGCTGGGCGCTTTCTCCGCCTTCTGCATCGACGCGGCGAATCGCTCGAGAAAGCTCTCGAAGAGCTGTGGGCCGGCGAACCGCTCCTGCCCTGCCTCGGGATTCTGCTCGGCCCACTCGAGGATGCGGACGAGAGGCAGCCAGCGCGCGGGGCCATCGCCCCGTCCGTCGTCGAACCGGAAGAGGATCCGCGACATGTGCACGGGCAGAGGGACGAACTCGATCTTCCCCGGCCCTGGATCGCGGCAGGCCTCGGCCGACGAGGTGACGAGGTACTCGCGACAGGCGAGGGGCCGGTGGATGTGGATGCTGCAGGACTCCTCCTCGAGGAAGGGACAGGGGATGCCGCACCGGAAGTACTCGAGGCCGAAGGCTCTCTTCGCCTCGGTCTCCGCGATCTCATCCGCGCTGCGCAACCGGCGGCCGAGCCCCCGCTCCTCGAGGGCTGCGAGCGCGTCGCAGAATCGCCGCTTCACGTGCTCGCGCCGCGGCTCCTCCATCGACTCGATGAGCTCCACGAGGTAGCGCGTCTCGCTCCAGCTCACGGGGACCGGCTGGCGGCAGCAGGCGCCGCAGCCCTCGCGGCAGCTGATCGTCTTGCCCCGGTCGCACGCGGCGTCGGCGCCGACGTCGACAGTGATGTTGTCGAGTACTTGGAACACAGGGAGGACGTCGGCGATCCGGACCGGGCCCCGGGGGATCCGGGCCTGGACCTTCAGGCGCTCCTCGCCGACTTTCAGCTCCAGGTCGTAGACGAGCTTCTCTTGAGACTCCTCGACGGCCATGCTCTCACCGCGCCCCTTCGCGCTTGACACTGCGTCCTGGTCCTTGCCACGGAGCCCATGTTCACCCTTCGGAGCTGGTTTGGCAAGGGGGCGGCGCTCTGACGATCCGTGAAGATCCCGTGAAGATGCCCCGGCGGAAGCCGCGCCGGCCGCGAGGCGGAGCCGATCAGGCGCCAGGCGCCGCCTCGTCGCGGACCGCGCGAGCGAACTGCTCGAGCCCCTCTTCCCAGGGGGGGAGCAGGATCCTGGGGTCCTGGATCGTCGTCAGGACCGAGTAGCGGGGGCGCTCGGCGGGGCGTGGAAACTCCTCGGTCGTGACGGGAACGACCGGCGTGCGGATGTCGAGGGCGCGGTAGAGAGCGGTCGTCAGCTCGAACCAGCTCGCGCTTCCAAACCCCGCGAAGTGGTAGGTGCCGTAGGCGCCCGTGGAGAGCAGAGCGCCGATCGCGCGCGCGAGATGCGGGGCGAAGGTGGGGGAGCCGACCTGGTCGTGCACCACCCGAACTTCCGCCCGCGAGGAGAGCGAGATCATCGTCCTGAGGAAGTTCCTCCCGCGAAGGTGGTAGAGCCAGGCGGTGCGAACGATGTAGTGGCGGGGATTGAGGCTGCGGACGGCCTCCTCGCCGGCGAGCTTGCTCGCGCCGTAGACGGACCGGGGCGCCGGCCGATCGTACTCGTGGTAGGGGCGGACGGCGCGCCCGTCGAAGACGTAGTCGGTGGAGACGTGGAGAAGGGGGATGGAGAGCTCGGCGGTCGCCAGCGCGAGGTTTCGCGAGCCTCCGGCGTTGACGCGGTAGGCGCTCTCCGGATCCGCCTCCGCCCCGTCGACATCGGTGTAGGCGGCGGCGTTGATGACGATGTCCGGGGCGTGCCTGCGCGTCAGCTCCCGCGTCTGCTCGAGGCTCGTGATGTCGATGTCAGCGTCGCCCAGCGGAGTCACATGCCGGCCGGCGAGCTCCTGCCGGAGCGCGTTGCCGAGCTGCCCATCGCTGCCGGTGACCAGGATCTTCATGGTGATCGGTGTCGCGCGGCTGGTCGTCTCATAGCGCGAGATTGTACCCTCTCAGCGACGACGAGCGCAGCGAGAAACGGGAATTTGCTTGACACATCCGGGGAGCGCAAGAAAGAAAGGGGTCTTTGTGCTTTCCCCAGCAGCTCTGGGAGGTCGGCCCCGTGGCCCCGGAATCCGCATCCTCGATGAGCAGAGCCACGGCTCTGCACGAGACTCTCCTGGCCCTCTTCGAGCTGGGTGAGTCGGACTCCGCCAAGTTCGCGGCGGCCATGGAGCGCGTCGCGCCCGAGGATGTGGCGGCGGTTCTGACCGACTTCGAGAGCGAGAAGAAGCTCTTTCTCTTCCGGGCCCTGCCGTCGGCCGAGCTCCAGGCCGTCGTGCTGGAGGAGACGGACCAGCAGAGCCACCGGGAGATTCTCGAGGGCCTCGCCGAGAAGGAGCGCCACGAGGTCTTGGGCGAGATGCCGGTCGACGACCTCGTCGACCATCTCGAGCAGCTTCCCGAGGCGGAGCAGCGCCGGCTCATCGCCACGCTCGAGAAGGAGGAAGCGGAGGACGTCCGGGAGCTGCTCGGCTACGATCCCGACACGGCGGGCGGGATGATGACCACCGAGTTCATCACCATCCGCGCGGGAACGACGAGCCGCGAGGCGCTGGCCGCCATCCAGGGCAACCTGAACGTCGAGGTCATCGCCTACGTCTACGTCACTGACGCGGGCGAGCGGCTCAAGGGCATCGTCTCGATCCGCGAGATCCTGCGGGCATCGCCCTCGACGCTCGTCGACTCCTACATGGCCACGGATGTGGTCAAGGTCGGCGTCGACACCGACCGTGAGGAGGTGGCCTCCTGCTTCGACAAGTACAACCTCGCCGTGGTGCCGGTCGTCGACAGCGTTGGACGCATCCGGGGCATCGTGACCTTCGATGACGTGATCGATGCGATGCAGGAGGAGCACAGCGAGGACATGTTCCGCATGGCGGGAACCACGTCGATCCATCCGCTCTACGAGCGGATCCACTCCGATGTGGGCAAGCGGCTCCCCTTCCTGATGATGACCATGATCGGCGGTCTGGGGGTAGCCACGATCCTCGACCGCGCGGGCGTGCGGAGCATCGGCACCACGACCTTCGTGATGATGGTGATCTGGGTCCAGCTAGTCTGCGCCCTCTCGGGCAACGTTGCGGTCGTGACGTCGACGGTCCTCGTCCGGGCGCTGGCGACCGGCGAGATCGGTGTCACGCGCCTCCGGCGGGCGTTCTGGCGCGCGGTGTTCGTCAACGGGATCATCGCGGTGATCCTGGCTCTGCTCGCGGGCATCGAGATGTACCTCTTCGGATGGGTGACCGGCGAGGCCGGTTACAGGAGTTCCCCCGTACTCGGTTCCTTGATGCTCGCGGTCGTCGCATCCGTCACCTGGGCGGGCCTGATCGGGGCTGCGATCCCGCTCGTCTGCCATCTCTCGGGGAAGATCGATCCCGCGATCGCCTCGGGTCCCTTCGTCACCGTCACCTGCGATATCTCCTCGTCGCTCATCTTCTTCCTCATCATCAACGCCCTCCTGCAGGGCGTCTGGACGGGCGCGTGAGCCGCAGCGGAGGGGCTGCTGAGCAGGCCGCTCCCGGGGCGGGGTGTGCGGCGTCGCGCGGCGCCGAGGGACGCGGAGCGCAAGCACCTTCCCTATCTCCTCCCTAGCATCGCTTCGCGGCGGCGCGGAGGACCGGCATCACAAGTAGATGCGGGAGAGGCTATGAGTCCTTACAATGGATCCCGGGCTCGGCTGGATCTTCGCCTGGCTCCTCTGCCCACTCGTGCAACTGCAGGAGAGCCTCACCGATAAGCGGCCGCCTCCCACAGGCGGCGCTCCGCGAGGCGCGTACTCATGAAACGATACTGGAATCTCATC
>JAFGKN010000776.1 GCA_016928605.1 Planctomycetota bacterium
CGGCCGCCCGCGACCGTCGGATTGCCGTAGATGTAGGAGCCCAGACGCGTGGCCCAGCGGACGTCCCGCGCCGTCGCGAGATCGATGCCGCTGCCGTCGGGCTTCTTCTCGCCCGGGACGAACGAGTCGGGAAGCCCCGTCTCGACGGACACCATGTTGCGCCCCGGGTCGTTCCCGCCCCACTGGGGCCAGTCGGCGCCCCGGATTCGGCCGTCGATGAGGACGGCGATACAGACGACGAGGCAGACGGGCAGGATTCCCTTGCGCTTCGGCATGTCGGTCTCCAGCGATACGGACCTCGTTCGACGTTCCACCGCGACGGCCGCGGCCTTCTCCTTGGTTCCTGATCGTAGCATCGCCGCGCCCTCGCCGGAACCCCGCGGCCCGGCCGGATAGAGCCCGGACAGCCCCGCCTGTGGACCATCGCCGATGGTCCGGAACACTCGGCGGGTCGCACTCTCCATCTTCGAGCGGGCACGGGTGAATGCGGACCGCGGCGTGCGGGGAGAGGGAGGCGATGGCCGCGACTACCGCCGCCGCGCGCGCCGATGCGTTGTGCCGCGCGATCCACTACAGGGTTCGTGCGACCTCTCCAAACCGCTCACCAGTGACCTGGTTGCAGACTGCAGACAGCAGACCGGGGCAGCGGTCCACCGCTTCTTCGCGCCTCTCGAGCCCTGATTCCGTCGCCGTCACACTCCGAACGGCCTTGTTCGCGTGTCGACCGGCCTTCTCGCACCTCTCGAGAGCCGAAATCGCCGCCGCATCGCGTCGGCCGCTTCGCTTCGGCCTGTCACCGCTGCGCCGTCTCCAACCAGGCGGCGAGGACACGTGCTTCATCGCCGGCGCTCTCCGGCGCCGGACCGACCTGTCCGTCGTAGGCGCGGGAGGCCCAGGCGGCGAGAGCGTCCCCAGGCGCGCGAGCGGACCAGTCGTCGAGGAGCTTGCGGCCCTCCGCCTCGCGGCCCGTCTGTCTCAGGGCGAGCGCCCGAACAAGGTTTCCGGCTCCGCTCTCGCGGCCGCCGGAGGCCGCGATCCGCCGCAGCATCGCGTCCGACTCTGCGCTCGCGCCGCGGCGCGAGAGGCACTGCGCGGCCAGGAGGTCCTCGAGGCGCTCGTCGACGTCCTCAGGATACGGCTTCCCGGCGCCGAGGTTCTCGGGCCAGACGCGCGCGGCGTCGATCGCGCGGAGCGCGCCGTCGGCGTCGCCCTCCCGCAGGGCCTCGACCGCCAGCATGAGCTGCGCCTCGCGATGGAGCCGGCGCCCCTCGGTCGCGCCCTCGTAGGGGAGGACCTGGAGCCCGGCCAGGAGATCGGCGGCTTCCCGGTGGCGACCGCCGGCGAGGAGCGCCCTCGCGTGCAGGATGCCGAGGATGTAGTTGTCGGGGAACCTCGCGCAGTAGAGCCGGGCCGTCTCCAGCGCGGCCGCCGGCGCCCGCCGGTGCAGATGGCGCTCGATGAGCATCTTCCCGAAACGCCACTGCGAGGGATCGAGGCGCGCCGCGCGCTCGAGATCCGCCATCGATCGCTCCGGAGAGACGTCCTCGACGGCGACGGCCCTCGCGGCGTGGAAGGGCGCGTAGTCGGGCCTCTCCCCGCACTCGGCGAAGAGGCGACGCGCCTCGCCGAGGTTGCCGGCGCCCCAGTGGACGAGCGCCAGGTAGTAGCGCGGACGCCAGCTCGAGCTTCGCGACGCAGCCCACCGCAGCGCCTCCACCGACTCGGGGCGGAAGGGGAATACCCGTTCGGGAGACGCCTCCTCGGCCTTCTCGAGGAGCGCTGCCGCTGCCGTCTCGCTCGCTTCCAGGTACGCCCGCCAGTAGAGGACCTCGGCCGTCTGCGGCGCGATCTCCAGTGCGAGCCTCGCCTCTGCCGGCTGCCCCAGATCGCCGTACCACGACGCCAGCTCGAGGAGCGTCTCCTGGGGCATCTCGCAGCGGAGGCTCGCCGCGAAATCGCGCAGGGCGCTCTCTCTCCCATCGGAGAGGGCCTTCTCGAAGCGGCCGAAGGCACTGAGCGGGTCCAGGGCGAGAAGCGCGTCGAGAGCGGTGGCGGCCTCCTCGCGATGGCCCCGCAGGCGGTGCACCACGGCGAGGAGCTGGCGCGCCTGGAGGTTGAGCCGGTTGAAGTCGAGGCTTCGCGCCGCGTCGAGTTCGGCCCGCGCGAGGTCCCCGGCGCGGAGGGCCATCTTCGCGAGCTCCGTCCATGCGGCGCCGCGCAGCTCGACGGACTGCGCCGCCACCTCGAAACCGTCGCGGGCGTCGTCCAGCCGGCCGAGCCGCCGCGCGGCGAGACCGTAGTAGTAGTTCGCCGCCGGGTCGTACGTGTCGATTGCGAGAGCCCTCCGCGCGAGGTCGAAGGCCGCCTCGTCATCCATCGCGAAGAGGCGGAGAAGGGCCAGGTCAGCGAGCGCGGGCACGTAGTGCGGATTCTTGCGAAGGCACGCCTCCAGCGCCTTGTGGGCGGGACCGTAGGATCGCTGCCGGAGCAGCTCCTTGCCCTTCAGCCAGAGGCCGTACACGGAGCTCCAGTCGAAATCGGCGGGTGCAGCGATCGGGCGCGAGAGCTGCCCCGCGCTCGGGTCGCCCCTGTACTCGAGCCGGCTCCCGCCGATCCGGACGCGCAGACGCTCGTCGGGCACTGCCGCGGGAACGACCCTCGCCCACGTCTCGAGGGGCTTCGCCGAGACGGCCGTCGAGTAGACGACGCGCTCCCCGTCGAGCACCTCGAGGGTCTCGTCGACCGCCTCGAGCGGCGAAACAAGGATTTCGAGCCCTCCTTCGCGGCGGCGCACGTTGAGGCCTCCGAGGGGGGACGCCGCCACGAGGCCCTTCGTGCCCTTGATCGGGAACCAGCACTCGGTCCAGGCGTCGGTCCCGTAGGGGACGAAGCCGCGATGCTTGAACGGCGTCCTCGAGCTGCTCCCCCCCGCC
>JAFGKN010000155.1 GCA_016928605.1 Planctomycetota bacterium
CTCTTCAAGGAGCTCTACAAGAGGGTCAAGGATGGCGAGGAGACCCGCCGCGTGATCCGGATCTGCGGGAAGAAGGACTACCAGCAGGCTCTCGCCAGAGAGCTGGCCGACCTCGGCGAGTCCGAGATGTGGCGCGCCGGCCGCGCCGTCCGATCCCTGCGGCCCAAGGAGAAGGCGAAGGCCGTCACCGCCGAGACGAAGGGAGTCTCCGGCCGCAAGTACTGAGACCGAGACGGAGACCGCGACCGAGGCTGAGCTCCCATCGGGAGGGAGCTCGCTCACGCGAGGGCGTCTCCAAGTACGCCCTCGGCATCCGCTCAGCGCCTCCCGGCGCCGTAAGGTTTTTCGTGGATTCCGGCCGCCTGTCGTGGTCATGATGGTGCACTCGGCGAGGGGCGATCCAGTAGCCCTGCCGAGTGCCAGCACGACGAGGAGGACTCCTATCCATGAGCAAGATCCAGAGCCGGCGGCGCGAGCGCTTCGTGTCCCGGCGCGGTTTTCTCCGCAGGGCCGGCGCGGCGGCGGCGGGCGCGATCGCGGGGCCCACTTTCGCCGCGCGCAACATCCTCGGGGCATCGGACCGCATCGTGATGGGCTGCATCGGCTGCGGAGGGATGGGCACGGGCGACATGAACGCGCTCAAGTCGACCGGCGCCGTCGAGTACGCTGCCGTCTGCGATGTCTACGCGCCGCACCGCGAGCGCAACGCGGCGATGAACGGCCCCTCCTGCCAGTCGTACCTCGACTTCCGCGACGTCCTCGACCGGCGGGACATCGACGCCGTCAACTGCGGGACGCCGGACCACTGGCACGGGCTGATCGCGATCGCCGCGTGCCAGGCCGGCAAGGACATCTACTGCCAGAAGCCGCTCTCCCTGACGATCGAGCAGGGGCGCGCGATGGTCACCGCGGCCCGGCGCTACAACCGCGTGTTCCAGACCGGCAGCCAGCAACGCTCCGAGAGCAACTTCCGCTACGCCTGCGAGCTCGTCCGCAACGGCAGAATCGGCAAGCTGCTCAGCATCCGAACCTCCGTGGGTGGCAACAAGCTGATCGACTGGGAGCCCGACACCGATCCTCCCGAGGGGCTCGACTGGGACTTCTACCTCGGCCCCGCGCCGCGCGTCCCCTTCAACCGGCGCCGGTTCATCTGGGACTTCCGCTGGTTCTACGACTACTCCGGAGGCAACCTCACGGACTGGGGGGCCCATCACAACGACATCGCCCAGTGGGGGCTCGGCATGGACGGGTCGGGACCGATCGAGATCGACGGCCGCGGCATGTTTCCCCAGCACGGCATGATGGACACGCCCCTCACGTACGAGGTGAAGTACCGCTACTCGAGCGGCGTCGAGCTGGTCTGCGACAGCTCCGGCAACGGCGTGTGGTTCCACGGGAGCGAGGGAGAGGTCTACGTCAACCGCGGCCAGCTCGCGTCGAAGCCGGCGGAGATCATCCAGGAGCCGACCCGAGCGGATGAGATCCACCTCTACGAGAGCTCGAACCACTACCAGAACTTCGTCGACTGCGTGCGCAGCCGGAAGACGCCAGTCTGCGATGTCGAGACCGGACACCGCTCCGTGACGGTGTGCCACCTCGGAAACATCTCGATCCGCCTCGGCCGGCCGATCCGCTGGGATCCTGGTGCCGAAGAGGTCATCGGCGACGAGGAGGCGAACCGCTGGCGGTCGCGCCCGATGCGCGCGCCGTGGCATCTCTGAGCGCCGCCGTGGCTCCGCTCGAGCAGCGCGTTGGCTGGCCGCTGTCTCTCGATGTTTATCCCCACCGGCGGACGCCGACTCGTGAGCAGTCGGCGCCGGCCTTCCCGAAGAGAGTGAGCATGAAACCCGCAGCGATCCTCGAGATCATCCTGATTCTGGCCGTGACCTCGGCGACGGCCGCCGGCGAGGCGAGCCCGGTGGCGGAGCTGATCCGCGACCTGCAGAGCGACCAGCACGAGACGCGCCGCGCAGCCTGGAACCGCGCCGCCTCCATGGGCCCGGATGTCATCCCTGCGCTGGTACAGCTCATGAGCTCGGAGAACAAGAACACCGCTCTGGCGGCGCAGACGGCTCTCAGGAAGCTGTGCCACGCGAGCGCGGCGCCCGGCAACGAGGCGCTGCGCCCGAAGGTGAGCGCATCGCTCGTCTCCGTGCTCCAGTCGCCGGCGGTCTCGCTTCCGGTGCGCCGCGAGGCTTGCGACATCCTCGGCTCGATCGGCGCAGAGGAGGCGGGCGGCGTTCTGGGCGGCCTTCTCTCCGATGAGGCCCTGCGCGAGGATGCTCGGCGCGCGCTGCTGCGCTTGCCGCCGGCGATCGCCGGCCCTCCCCTGGCCGCGGCTCTCGAGAAGGCTCGCGGGGAGTTCCGCGTCGCGCTCGCCGCGGCGTGCGGTCTCGTCCGCGCGGAGTCGGCAGTCCCGGCGCTCCGCGCCATCGCCGATGACGAAGGAGCCGGGGCGGAGGCGCGGGCGGAGGCCGCTCGCTCGCTGATCCGCATCGGAGACGCCGGCTCGAGGGACTCCCTCCTGCGCGTGATCGCGGCCGTCGATGCGCGCCGGCAGCGCATGCTCGGCGACGAGGTGCTGCGCCTCGGCGACAGGCGCCGGGCCGCCGGCGACGAGGAAGCTGCCCGCGGGATCTACCGGCTCGTCCTCGAGAACGCCCGCGATCCCGCGCTCCGCTATGCGTCGCTGCACGCCCTCGCGACCGCGCCCGATACGCTCCTGGTGCCTGTCCTGATCCGCGCGCTCGCCGACGAAAGCCTTCTCGTGCGCGAGTTCGCCGGCGTCCTCCTCTCGCGCAGGGACAGCGCCGATGTGAGCCAGATGCTGCAGGGGCGCCTCCGCGAGGCTTCCGGGGCCGAGAAGGCCGCCATCATCCGGTCGCTGGCCGAGCGGGGCGCCGAGGGAGTCGCCGCCGAGATCGAGGAAGCTCTTCGCTCCGAGGATCTCGACGTGCGCGTGACGGCGCTCGATCTCGCCGGAAAGCTCGCGGACCTCTCGAACGCGGAGCTCCTCGTCGAGGCGGCGCGAAAGGGATGCGCGCCGGTGCGCCTCGCGGCGCTGCGCGCCTACCTGGATCTCGCCGATGCCGAGGCGCGCGAGGACGCCGAGGTCGCGGCCGGCATGCTGGAGAAGGCCCTGGCACTGGTTGGCGACGAGGGCGAGGGCACTGCGCAACAGCGCGCGCTCCTGGCTCTGGCCGCCACCGGCTCCGCGCGCGCCGCATCGAAGATCGAGGCGGCCCTCCGCGACCCCGCGCGGAAGGCGCTCGGCCGCGAGGCTCAGGTCCGCTACGCGTCTGCCATCGGGGCCGCCGGGCGCAAGGAGGAGGCCATCGAGATGCTCACGTCCATCCTCTCCGGAGACGCGCCGCGGAGCACGATCTCGAGCGCCGTCGTCGCCCTGGAAGCCCTGGGCGCCGATCCGACCATCTTCCAGAAGAAGCAGGGCTTCGTCGCCGCCTGGAAGATCGTGGGCCCCTTCCCCAACGAAGGGAACTCAGCGTGGACGACCGCCTACTTCCCCGAGACCCGCGTCGAGTTGGATGGCGTCCAGACGGAGGAGATCGACGGCAGGGAGCGGAAGTTCCTCTGGCGCGACCACCGCACGACCCACCTCGAGGGGCTCATCGATCTCAACGCTCTGATGCGCCGCACGGAGAACGTCTGCGCCTACGCGTGGACGGAGCTCGAGTCCTCCACCGACCGCGAGATGCTCCTCAAGATCGGCAGCGATGATGGCATCGTCGTCTGGGTCAACGGAGAGAAGGTGCATGCGAACAACGCGACCCGCCCTTGCGCGGTGGATCAGGATCAGGCGCGCGCTCGCCTGCGCTCCGGAAAGAACACGATCCTCGCCAAGATCCTGCAGAGCGGGGGAGACTGGGCCTTCTGCCTGCGGATCGCGGAGCCGGACGGGAAGCCGCTCGACCTGACGCAGCTCGCGAAGTAGTATCTGCCGGAGACTCCGGGCGCGTCCGGCATGCCGGAGCGGCGCCCGCGCGGGCGCCGGCCGGCCGACTGCGGCCGACTGCGGAGCGAATCGGAGCGCACGTGAGAGAGCGGAGAATCATGCCCACCCCCGGTGCCTTCGGCATCGCTGAACGCTCGCGCACGATCTCCAGCGCGC
>JAFGKN010000777.1 GCA_016928605.1 Planctomycetota bacterium
CGAACAGCATGAGCGATCCGGCGGTGAACCGCCCGCCGCGCCCGTCCTTCGACGTGGTGCCGCGCCCCGATCAGGATCCGCTGGCGGTGCTCTTCGACGCCTCGCGGTCCGTCGATCCCGACGGAGAGATCATCCGCTACGAGTGGCGCTTCGGCGACGGCCGGACGGCCGAAGGCCGGATCGTGACGCACATCTACCTCTCGGCCGGCGAGTACGAGACCGTTCTCGACGTCGTCGATGACGGAGGCGCCGTCGCGTCCGCGACGAGCTCGTTCGTGCTCACCGCAGGCACCGGCGGCGGGCTCCAGCTTCCGGGCGACGGGAACCAGGACGGGCGGCTCGACCTCTCGGATGCCGTCTCGCTCCTGACCCGCCTCTTCATCGACGCCAGCAGCCCACTGCCCTGCGAGCCGGACGACGTGTACGCCCCCGGCAACCGGACGCTCCTCGACGTCAACGCCGACGGCGGCATCAACCTCACGGACGCCGTGCACATCCTGAACTTCCTCTTCCTCGCCGGCCCCGAGCCGGCCCTCGGGACGAGCTGCATCCCGATCGAGGGCTGCCCGAACGTGTGCGTTCGGTAAACCGGCGGCGATGCGCGACGTCGGCCGGCCGAGGCCGTCGGGGCGGCTCCGCTCGACGAAGAACCGGGGCTAGATCCCCGTCTTCTCCTTCATCTCCTTCACGGAGATCCTCTTCCCGCAGGGATTCACCTCGTCGGGGATGAGGTCCGCCTTGATGTTGCGCGTCCCGAGATAGAGGATCCCGGTGCCGTCCCGCGTGTAGCATGCCAGCGAGTCGCGGCTGG
This sequence comes from Planctomycetota bacterium, assembly GCA_016928605.1. Classification (GTDB taxonomy): domain Bacteria; phylum Planctomycetota; class UBA8108; order UBA8108; family UBA8108; genus JAFGKN01. The sequence continues at coordinate 812 of JAFGKN010000777.1, forward strand.
TGTCGAGGATGAAGACCTCGACCGTGCCCTTGGTGTTCGGGCCCGAGGTCGCCATCACGTAGACGCCGCTCGAGCCCACTGCCTGGGCTTGCACCTGCGGCGATGCTTCGAGACACGCGAGGATGGCTGCGGTCGAGAGAGAGGACAAGCAGCACGCCAGGAGCAGAAACAGCCAGCTGCGGCGGTTCATGGATCCACCTTTCCCCGAGATGGGGCGTGACGGGCTCTCTGCTTCTCTCTCCCGCGGGCTCCGGAGCGCACGTCCGCCCTCCAGAGCCTCTCTCGAGTCTACCGCGCAGCGATCTGAAGCACCACCTCTCGCCGCCTGCGCCTGTGACAACATTTTTACAGAAAGGACCTGAACACCGGTGCGGCTCAGGCGTCTCTATAGGCAGAAGCATCCGGTGACGAACGGTGCGCTCGCCTGGTCAAGGCCAGAAGGGCACGCGAGGCACCGCGCAGAAGAGGGTTTTTCCCCTCCGGGCCAGGGCTGTGTCGATCTCGATCATGAACAGCGTGGAAACTCTGTCCCCCATCCCCGCGCAGGCCTTCGGATACCGCCCCTCCGGGAGCCTCGAGCGCGGTCCGTTCGCTCGCGCAGCGCTCCGCGAGCCGCCCTGCGGCCTCCTCGTTCCGTTTCCCCGCCGGTACCGCTACCTCGAGCGCCTCGGCAGGGGAGCGCAGGGGGCTGTCCACCTCTGCGAGGATCTCCATCTGCCGGGCCGGCAGGTCGCCATCAAGGTGGCGCGACCGCGGGCCGAGGGACATCGCCTCATCGAGAGGGAGAGCCGCATCCTCTGCTCGCTGCGGAGCTCGCACGCGGTTCCCGAGATCTGCGGGCTCCTCTACCGCCATGGACGCGTCGAGGGCTTCGTCATGTCCTACATCCCCGGCGAGACGCTCGACCTCCACCTCTGCATCGGTCCGTGGCATCCCGAGAGGGTGATTTCTATCTCGCTCGCCGCCGCGGAGTCCGTCATCGAGGTGCTCTCCCGCGGCTACCTGCACCGCGACCTCAAGCCGGAGAACCTCCTGGTGCTCCGCGACGACCGCGTGAAGCTGCTCGACTTCGGTCTCGCCTGCCGAGCCGCGGAGCGCGCCGGCGAGGGAGAGATCTCCGGCACCTTCGCCTACGCCGCGCCCGAGCAGCTCGAGGCGAAGCCGCTCACCCCCCGCAGCGATCTCTTCTCCCTGGGCCTCATCCTCTACGAGATCGCCACCGGGAGGCGCTTCTTCTCCCGCGAAGCGGACGACTATCGCGCCTTCGTGAGCTACCGCGCCCGGCGGCTCACCGCATCGCTCGATCTCGACGGCGTGGAGCCGCTGCTCGCCGCGCTGATCCGGCGGCTCATCGTGGCGCAGCCCTGCCGGCGCGCCGGCCTGCGGGAAGCGGGAACGCTCGTGGCCCGCCTGCGCCGGAGCTCCCCGGCGTGACGTGACATCATCGCGCAGTCTGGCGCCGCGCTCAGCCCCGCGGAACAGCTCCGGTCGATCGAGCCGGCCTCTTCCCGGTTGCATCCCGGCCGCCGGTTCCTTAAGGTCTCTCGAAACCCGGAGCCGGTCGACTCATGATTCGAGAGCCCGTCTTTGTGCTGGCGATCCTGCTCGGCGTCCTCGCCCTCCTCTTCTCGCTCGCGCGCCACAGGAGGACGCGGCGGTTCTTCGAGATCGTCCCGCTGCTCCTCTTCGCCTACTTCGTGCCGATGCTGCTCTCGAACACCGGCTTGATTCCCACGACGTCTCCGCTCTACGATTTCATCAGCACCTGGCTGCTCCCCGCGAGCCTCTTCCTCCTGACTCTCTCCGTCGACATCCCCGCCATCATCCGGCTGGGGCCGAGGCTCCTCATCCTCTTCCTCGGCGCCACCGCCAGCATCATCATCGGCGGCCCCCTCGCCTACCTCGCGCTCGGCCGGTACATCCCGGAAGAGCTGCGCGACCAGGCGTGGCGAGGGCTCGCGGCCCTCTGCGGATCGTGGATCGGAGGCGGAGCGAACTTCCTCGCGCTGGGCAAGGAGGCCGGCGCCACTGACTCGATCATCAACGTGATGGTCGTCATCGACGTGCTGATGGCCAACCTGTGGATGGCCGTCCTCCTCTTCTTCGCGGGGAGGGAGAAATCGATGGACGAGCGCATCGGCGCGGACCGGACGGCTCTCGACGAGCTGCGCCGGAAGGCCGAGGCGTACCAGGCCGAGGTGCGGCGTCCCGTGGCGCTCGCCGATCTCCTCCTGATGCTCGCTCTCGCCATCGGCGGGACCGCCGCGGCCACGGCGCTGGCGGAGCGCGCCGCCGGCGTGCTCTCGGCTCCCGGCGGCTCTGCGGGCGAGCCCGCGGCGCCTGGCTGGCCGGCGGCGATTGTCCTGAGCCTCAAGCCCTCGACCTGGGCGGTCCTCTGCGTCACCGCCCTGGGCGTCGGCCTCTCCTTCACCCGGCTGCGCCGCCTCGAGGGCGCGGGGGCGAGCGCTGTCGGCTCCCTCTTCCTCTACCTGCTGGTCACGACGATCGGCGCGAAGGGAGACATCTCCGGGCTCGCCGCGTCGCCGGCGCTCTCGTCCGTCGCCGCGCTCTGGATCCTCTTTCACGCCGTCTCGCTGCTGGTCCTCCGCCGCTTCCTGAAGGCTCCGATCTTCTTCGCCGCCGTCGGCTCGCAGGCGAACATCGGCGGCGCCGCCTCCGCCCCGATCGTCGCGAGCGCGTTCCATCCCGCCCTCGCCTCCGTGGGCGCCCTGCTCGCCGTCGCGGGCTACGTGATGGGGACGGGCGCCGGCCTCCTCTGCATGTTCCTCCTGCGGGCGGTGCACCACCTCATCGACTGAGCGCGCTCGGTGCGCGGCTCGTGACCGTTCAGCCTCGATGACGGACTGCCCTCGAAGGCGAGAGCGCCGGCGAGGGCTCAGAGCACATCCCGCAGGAAGGGCGCCGTCGGGCACGCTTCGCACCGCGCGATCTCATCCGGCGTCCCCTCGCCGACGATCCGCCCTCCATCCTCTCCGCCGCCGGGCCCCAGCTCGATGACGTGGTCCGAAGCGGCGATCACATCGAGCTGGTGCTCGATGACGACGAGAGTGTTGCCCGCATCGACGAGCCGGCGGAAGATCGACACCAGCCTCTTCACGTCCTCGTAGTGGAGGCCGGTCGTCGGCTCATCGAGGATGTAGAGGACGCCCCCGCCGCCCGGATCGACGAGTTCGGCCGCCAGCTTCACGCGCTGCGCCTCGCCGCCGGAGAGCATGGAGCTCGGCTGGCCGAGCCGGATGTAGCCGAGGCCGACATCCTGGAGGGCTTTCAGGATGCGGAGGATCCGCGGCTGATTCTCGAAGAGATCGGCGGCCTGATCGACATCCAGCTCGAGCACGTCCGAGATGCTCCGCCCGCGGAATAGAACCTCTTGAGTCGCCGCATCGAACCGCCGCCCGCGGCACTGCTCGCAGGTGATCCAGACGTCCGAGAGGAACTGCATGTCGACGAGCCTCTGGCCCTGCCCCTCGCAAGCGGGGCATCTCCCCTCGGGGGAGTTGAAGCTGAAACGGTCCGGCCCGTAGCCCCGGACGCGCGAGAGCGGAAGGCGCGAGTAAAGCTCGCGGACGAGCCCCCACAGCTCGGTGTAGGTGGCGGGCGTCGAGTGGGGAGTCCGGCCGATGGCCCGCTGGTCGACCAGCACGAGCCGGCGCACGGCCTCGAGACCCGACCTCCGCGCCACGAGGCCTTCGGGCGGCTCCGCCCTCCGCAGGGCGGCCCTGAGCACGCGGGCCAGGACGTCCATCACCAGCGAGGACTTCCCCGAGCCGGAGACTCCCGTCACGGCCGTGAGCACGCCCAGGGGAAACGCGACGTCGATTCCCTCGATGTTGTGACAGCGAACGCCCTCGAGCCGGATCTCTCCCGATGGGCTCCGCCGGAGGCCGGCCCGCAGGGGCTCGCGGCTCTCGCCCCTCAGGTAGCGCCCCGTCAGCGATGCGGCGCATGCCGCCACCTCGGCCGGGGAGCCGCTCGCGATGACGCACCCTCCTCGCGCGCCCGCGCCCGGCCCGAGATCGATCACGTGGTCCGCCGCCCGGATCGTCTCCCGGTCGTGCTCGAC
>JAFGKN010000014.1 GCA_016928605.1 Planctomycetota bacterium
CCAGAGGCGCCGTGCGGACGGCGACGCCCTCGGTTCCCCGGTCGGCGGCGGCGAAGATCTGGTCGAAGAAGATCTCCAGGTTCGTCACGAGCCGCAGGCGGCAGGTCTCTCCCGCGAGCTTCCCCGACAGGTCCACCGTGATCATCCGCCCCATGCCGCCGAAGGCGCCGGCGTCGGCCTCGATCGTCGTCCATTCGCCCCCGGGGCCGAGCCGGTCGATGCGCAGAGGCTCCCAGGCCAGTCCGGCCTGCGACGCCGCGAAGTTGGTCTGCGAGTAGGGATACTCGAGGTAGCCGTGGAGGAAGAGGAAGAGCGGCGCGTCGCGAGGAATACCGGCGAGGCGGTCGCCGAAGTCGAGCTCCAGCGCGTGGCGCCGGCAGAACCCGTGGAAGCGGCGGTCGAGCGGCGGAGCGTAGGCGTAGCGCCGGTCGACGCGCAGCAGCGATTCGGTCGCATCGACGCCGCCGGGGCCCGTCGCCCGCAGCGGGAAGATCGGCCGGTCGACGACGAGCAGCCGCTGCGTCGGGGGCGGGCCGGTCAGGGCGAGGCGCTCATCCGGGTAGACGAGGATGCCTCGGGGGTGATCGATCGCGCGCAGCTCGAGGCGGTCGACGTAGGCGGTCTCCTCCATCGGCTCGGTCACGCGCAGCTCGTAGAGGCCATCGCGCGGCTGGAGGGCATCCGGCTCGATCTTGACGTGCTCGAGGACCTGCGGGGAGGCGTACTCTCCCGGGCCGACGAAGTACCCCAGCCCGCCGACGCCGGCGAAGTCGGAGACGAACGCGAAGCGCCTTCCGTTCCAGGCGAAGAGCACGGGGCAGCTCGAGATCTTCCTCTGGTTCTCCGCCACGTCGTGCACCTCCCCGGCGAGGAGCCCCAGCTCCGACTGGCCGACTCCGTCCGTCCACAGGAAGCTGACATAGTCCGCCTTCCCCGCCCCTGCGAGCCCCACGGTGACCGGCAGCGAGGACTGGCTCGCGCCGCCCCACAGGCCGAAGTAGGACACACTGAGGCCCAGCCGTCCGGCGCGCACCGAGATCCGCGTGCCGTAGCCGCTCGCCGGCGAGCGCATGCGGGGATCGACGACGCGCTCGCCCGTCGGCTTCACCTTCATCCAGGTCGACGGAGGCTGGACCGAGCCCGGGACGACCTCCAGGAGAGCCGCTTCTCCTCCGCGCCAGCGCAGGAGGTCGGCCGCGCCGTCTCCGGTCCAGTCGAGGAGCTCGACCCCTGCGAGGGGCTGGATCTCCGAGGCCGGCCAGGTGTCCGCCCAGAGTGCGAAGCGCCCCTCGCCGTCGTTGAGGAGGACGTGCCCGGCCTTGCCGAAGAGCGCGATGTCGAGATCGCAGTCGAGATCGAGATCGGCGATGCGCACCGCGGCGAAGCTCGGCTCGCCGGCAGCCGCCGCGGTCGACGCGAACGACTCGCTGCTGCGGAAGCCCCCCAGGCCGTCGCCGAGGAACAGCCGGGCCGGCGGCTTCTCGCCGGAGAGGAGCAGGAGGTCGAGGTTCTCGTCTCCGTCGAGGTCCTGCAGGACTCCACCGAGGTCGCCGCGCAGATCCTCGGGAACCGACCCGGCCTCGCGATACCGTCCCTCGAGCTCGTTCAGAAAGATCCGGGCCGGCGCGCCCGCGCGGAGGATGACCAGATCCGTGTCGCGGTCGCCGTCGATGTCGCCCGCCGCCAGCAGGACGCAGAGGTCCTCGGGGCACGCCACGCCCGCCGGCTCGGCGATGTCGGTGAAGGTCCCGTCCGCGTTGTTGCGGAGGAGCTGGTTGGGGACCGGCGAGGATCCGCCGGGCGCCGTCGTGTTGCAGACGAAGATGTCGAGATCGGCGTCGTGATCGGCGTCGAGGAAGACCGCGCTGACGCTGATCGCATCGCCGCCAGCGGCTCCGGCGGCGTCCGTCACGTCCTCGAGCGGTCCCTCCTCCGTGCCCCGCAGGAGCCGGTTCTCGCCCGCGCAGGCGACGAAGAGATCGAGGCGCCCGTCGTTGTCCCAGTCTCCGAGGCTGCAGGCCAGCGCTCCCTGGATCGACTCCAGTGCGCTGCCCTTCGTGGCATCCTCGAGGGCGCCGCCCTCGAGGGCGCGGAGCCAGCGGACCGTCCCCGAGCCGCCGTCTCCTGCCGCGGCGACGATCAGGTCGGCTCTGCCGTCGCCGTCCATGTCGCCCGCCGCGCCCCCCCCGAGGGGAAGCCCGCCGGCGGCGGGCGGCGCCAGGTTCTCCAGAAGCGTCTTCGCCGCGAGCGGCGTGTAGGTGCGGCCGGTCGCGCTCGGCACCCTGGGCAGCGGGCGCACCAGCGCCAGCTCGCCCATCTGGTCGTACTGCGGCACCTGGACCGTCTCTCCGGTCGGGCTCTGCCGCAGCTCTTCGAACCTCCGGAGGTGGATCTCGGCCTTCTCCGGCTCGGCGCGCTTGAGAATCTGGAAGAGGAGGTAGTGCGCGCTGACGAGGTTCGGCTTGCGCTCCAGGGCCTTCTGCAGCTCCGCCTCGCAGGGCTCGCCGATGCGGTTCTTGCACAGCCCCAGGAAGAACCAGGCGGCTCCGTCACCCGGCCGCGCCTCGACAACCCGCTCGAAGCAGGGGATGGCCTTCTCGGCCTCCCCCTCGTTCTGGTAGACGATCCCCCGGTAGTAGAGGGCGCGCAGGTGGCTCGGGTCGGACGAGAGAGCCTCGTCGAGGAGGCGGGCGGCGGTGGCGGCGTCGTCCTCCTTGTCCTTGTTGCGGTTGAAGTAGGCGACGGCCAGGTTGACCTTCGCCTCGACGGAGCGGGGCTGGAGCGACAGCGCTTTCTGGAACGCGTCGACGGCGGGGCCGTAGTTGAACTGCCCCATGTGCCCCACGCCCTCGTTGATCGCCTGGACGAAGGCGGGGCTCTCCGAGGAGCCCCCGCAGCCCGCGGCCAAGCACATGCCGCCGAGGGCGGCGAGAACTCCCACCAGGTTTCGAGCGATCTGCTTCACGGCGAGGACCCTCCTGATGACCTTTGCCCTGAGTCTACCTGGCTCAACGCATCTCGATGAAAGAGAAATCGGCGCTTCAGGCTCCGGTCTGAGGTGATTCCACCGCGCCCCGCGTCTCTCGAGCGCCTGCGGCGGGCATCAGCTCACCACCGGGCCGGTCGCCGTCACCTCGATCTCGACCCTGAGGTCGGAGCGACAGACCGTGCCGACCACCTCGAGCACCGGCGTCCGCGGCAGCTCGAGCTCCGCGACGACCTCGCGGAAATCCTCCAACAGAGCGGGGCTGGGGACAAAGAGGGTGCCCTGGCTCACATCGCCCCACCCGAGGCCGCTCTGCTCGAGCAGTGCCTGGATGTTGCGGACCGTCCGGACCATCTGCTTTCGCGCATCCTCCTCGTGGATGGTCCGCCCCTGCTCGTCGATCGCCGCGGTTCCCGAGACGAGCGCGGTGCGGATGCCCCCGCACGTCACCTCGGTCCCGCGCGTGAAGGCCGAGCCGTACTCGGGAGCCTCGTTCTGGAGGGGATTGTAGCAGCGGCGCACGACGAGATCGGAGCGGGGATCCCGCCGCAGCGCGAGGAGGTCCATCAACGAGACGAGGCCGCCGGGGAGGCGGAAGCCGATGCCCGTGCTCGCGGGGAGGAATCCCTCAGGGCCGGTGATGCCGCTCCGGCGGAACACGTTGCTCCGCGCGCGGTTGAACTCGTCGTACCAGAGCAGGATGTCGTCGAGATAGATCCAGGTCCGCAGGATGTCGCTCCGGAAGGAAAAGCCCTCCCCCTCGAGGATGCGCGCGGCGCGCTCGAACATCCGCTCGGCCTGATCCCGGCGCGTCGGCGCCGCCTCCGACGGGATGTTCGAGAGCACCAGGAACTCGCCCTCCGTGCCCTGGAAGCGCCGGCCGCAGATGCGGTCTCCATCCCTCACGGAGCGCACAGCCGCGCCCGCGACCGCCCAGATCTGGACGCCGGCCAGACCCCGGCCTCCGCAGGGGCCGCCGTCGACGGTGGAAGGTTCGCCGCCGTCGAATCCCGCGTACCGCTCGAGGGAGGAGCGCCGCTCCAGAAGGATCTCATCCCAGGCGGCGCCATCCGCGTAGATGCGCTCGTAGAGAATCTTCGCCTTCTCGGAGCGGAGCTTGTCGACCAGCCTCCTGTAGACCTCGCGGACCTGGGCCGCCGGACGGGCCGGGAACGCCTCCGAAGGCCCGGCGGAGATGTACATCTCTCTGCGGTCCTGGCGGGCGATCTCGACGACATCGAGACCCGATTCACATCGATAGTGCACCGCACCTCCCTGCCGGATGCGCCGCGGAGATCGCGCGCTGGAAGCCCGCCGCGACGGCGGCGCGCCTGGCGGCCGGACCAAGAGCCGTGGCGGAAGTCGACCCTTTCACGATTTCAGCGCGATGGCCTCGTCGACGAGCATGACCGGAATGCCGCTGCGCACCGGATAGAGCACCGCTCCGTCCTTCCGAACCAGCGCCTCTTCGAGAATCGATTCGACGAGCTCCCCCCCCCGGCTGCGGAGCTTTCCTTCCTTGATCTTCTCGTTGATCTCCCGCAGGAGCTCCGAGCTGGCGCGCTCGACCGGCTGGCGGGTCTCGGGGCAGGCGAGGATCTCGAGGAGTCTATCGGAAACGGCCAAGACGACTTCCTCCGGTGTTCGAACCAAAAGCGGGAGCCCAGGATACACGACTTCCCGTCAAACGTAAACCCGCCGGTTGTACACGTACCACTCCCCCAGCAGGACCGCCAGCGCGGCCAGCGCGAGCCAGGTCCAGAGATCCCTCGGCCGGGTTTCGAGCCCTCCGCGGGCCGCGACGCTGAACTCCCCGAAATCGATCGACGCGGCGGGCTCCAGGCGCGACTCCGCCGAGCTGAGCAGGCTGACGCCGAAGCGGCGCAGCGGCTGCCCGTCCTGCTGGATCTCATAGATCCCTGCCTCGCTGACCTCGCCGAGAACCGCGTTCCCGCCGCGCTCCAGGGTGGCCGGCCGCCTCCGGCCGGACGGCGTGACGAACTCCAGCCGGCCGGCGCGAGCCTCTCCGCCCCGCAGGCGGTGGACGAGAGCCTCCCCCGTGCGCCACCGGCTGCGGGCAGCCTCGGGGCTCGCGCCCAGATAGGCGACGGCGCTGGAGAAGAAGATCGGGAAGGAGAAGTGGCCGAGCGGCCAGTTGCTCTCGAGGAGATCGAAGCCGACGCAGATGGCGGGGATCGATCCTCCATCCGGCGCGGATCGCTCGAGGACGCCGATGACGCTCCCCTTGTCCGTCTCGACGAGGGAGCGATAGGCCGGACCGGGGGGGAAGACGTAGCTCTTCGCGATGTGGATGTTCGCGTAGGTGATGAAGCGGTTCACGGGGTGGCTGCGGCTCCAGTCGAGGATGATGGGCCTCTCGACGCGGATCGGCTCCGCCGCGCCGCCCGCCGGCTCTCCTTCCCTCTGGGGAGGGAGGCAGCCGATGAAGACCGCGGGCGCGGGAGGGACCTCCTCGGGGACCCAGCGGTCGAAGACGAGCACGGGGGTGCCGACCTCCAGACGCGCATCGAGGGCTCCCGGGGCGAAGTCGCCGGGCGCGAGGCGCGCAACGGTCGCGTTCGGGATCGACGCGAGGGCGCGGTCGAGCCAGGGGTTGCCGCGGCCGGCGACGAGGACCTCGATCTCACGCGGCGCGGCGACATCCAGGAAGGCGCGGTCGTCGGCGGCGAGAGCATCCCCCGCGCCGATCTCCGCCCGGTACATCCCGGGGGGCTGCTCGGTGACGTCGAAGAGCGCCGAGCGCTCCTCGCGCGCGGGCACCGCGAGCTCGCGCGCGTCGATCAGCAGGGACTCGCGGTAGAGGGAGACCGTGACTCGGGCCTCCTCCTGCGATCCGTTCTCGACGAGGACGAAGACCTCGGTGCGGGGCTCGCCGCCGAACGTCCGGCGCACGTCCGCCTCGGTGATCGCCAGGTTGTCGAGCCGCGTCGCGCGCGCCACGTACTTGAAGCTCAGGAGCTTGACCTCGGCCGGCAGCGCGGAGACATCTCCGTAGCACCCATCTCCGATGAGGTAGATCTCCGGGCGCTCGAGGCTGTGGGCGAGGGAGTGAGCCGTCGCCAGGGCCCTCGCCAGGTCGGTGGGAAGCGAGGTGGCGGCGATCGAGTCGATCCGCGAGCGGAGCAGGGGCTGGTCGGACGTGAAGGGCTGGACCGTCGAGGGTCGGTCCGCGAAGGCGAGCAGCATCATGCGGTCCCTCGGCTCCATGGACTCCACGATCTTGCGCGCCTCCCCGCGCGCCAGATCGAGCCGGCGGCCCTCCGGCTCCCGCGCGTTCATGCTCGCGGAGGTGTCGATGAGCACGAGGATCTCTCTCCCGCCGGCGGCCTCGGTCTGCCAGCGCGGCCTCCAGACCGCCGCGATCAGGAGCAGGAGGATGGCGAGCTGCAGAAAGAAGAGGATGCTCCGCCGCAGGCGCTGGAAGGGAGAGTTGACGTGCAGGTCCTCGAGGCTCCGCCGCCAGAGCATGGTGCTCGACACCGGCACATCGCGCCGCTTCAGCTTCAGGAAGTAGAGCAGCACCAGCGCGGGGATGAATCCCAGGAGCCACCAGACAGGCGTCATCGCAAGAGCCCCCTCCTGCGCAGGTAGTTGAGGACGAGCTGGTCGAAGGTGACCTCCGTCGATGTGAAGACGTAGTGCATCCCGCGGCCGGTGCAGTACTGCTGGATCTCGCTCCGGAATCGATCGAGACTCCTGTGATACGCCGCGAGGAGAGGCTTCGAGATCGTCACCTCGGCAGCGGTTCCGTCCTCGCGGTCGAGGAGCCTGAGATCTCCGGTCAGCTCGGGCTCGATCTCCTGGGGCGCGAGCACGTGGAAGGCGAACATCTCTGCCGTC
>JAFGKN010000778.1 GCA_016928605.1 Planctomycetota bacterium
CCTTCGACACCGCCCAGAGCAGCCCGCCGTGGAGCCCCTCGAGCGCCTCGGCCTGCCGCTGCAGCGCTTCCTGGACCTCCGGATCGTCCGGGAGCCTGAGGGCCCGCCGCTCGTCGACGAAGTCAGGATGCCCTGCCACGAACAGCGCGCTTCCCGTCGCGACCATCGCGCGGACCTGAAGCGCGGGCTGGTCCAGCTTCCACCGGTAACGCACAGCCGTGAGATCCTCCGGATGAAACGCCTGGCGGAGCTTCCAGTCCGACGAGTTGGCATTGTTGTATCGGGAGCGAGCGTTGATCCGCCCGTTGGCGCTCCGGACCTGCTGGACCGCTTCCTCGCTGACGTTCCTCTCCGCGCAGAAGAGGTGGTGCTCGAGGACCGAGGAGTTCACGAAGTACTCGGGCTTGCGGCCGTAGCCGTACACGCCGCCGTCGTCGAACACGAGCAGCCGCCCCGCCGGCACGTACCGCCCGGCCAGGGGCCAGCCGCCGTACCCTCCGCTCACGCGCCGCCCGTACGTCCAGTAGGAGCGGTGGAACCACGAGTCGTCGAGAAAGCCGATCTGACAGAAGATGTGGGAGCTCTCGTCATGCTGCTGATCGACGGCCTCGACCGGGATCTCGAGCCGGTTCCCCTCCAGGTCGATTTTCTGCGACCGCATGTAGAGGTGCTCGCCGCCCAGAGAAAGCACGTCCGAGAGCGCCACGGGCATGTTCAGCGCGCGGACGTGGACCTGCATGTTCTCGCCGGTCTCCGGGTCGAGCTCATCCCAGACGACCTCCGCCAGCTTCTCGCCCGTCAGCGGATCGAGCTTCAGGAACCGGATGCCGCCGTCGAGGAAGATCGAGCGGCCGGCGGTGCAGTACAGGATGCCCTCGTGGACCAGCACGCTTCCGTGGACCGGCCAGATCGACTCGAGCTGGTCGAAGGCGACGATGCGCCGGTCGGCGGGCGCCGCGCGGAACTTCCAGGCGAGCGCGCCGTCGCGGATGCGGAGGGCCTGGACGTATCCATCCGCCGAGCCGAAGAGCGCGAGGCCTCGGTGGACAGTCGGGGGCGAGTCGATCGGCCCCCCCGCGGTGTACACCCACGAAGGCTCTCCGCTCCTCGCGTCGATGGCATGCAGCACGTGCGTGTCCCTGGACGCGACCAGCACGAGCCCTCCGGCGACGACGGGGCTCGTCAGGCGGCCGCCGATGGCTCTCGACCAGGCGAGCTTCAGATCGCCCTCGACTTTCTGCGGAGTGCTCCCGCTCCGATGCGCGTCGTGACGGTACGTGGGCCAGTCCGACGGCGAGGGGGGGCCCGCGGAGGAGTCGCCGTACGCGGGGCCCTTCTCGAGCCGCGCATCGCTCGAGAGCGACGCCGGGTCGGGACGGAAGACAGGGCCGGGCGTCAGGGCGTTGAAGCCGTTCAGCTTGGACTCGAGGTAGCAGCCGCAGGAGTGCATGGGAGCGTAGACCATGCCGTTCGCGGGGAGCACGCCGTAGATGCACCCTCCTCGCACCCAGTGATGCGTCTCCCAGTGCTCCGCGGCGGGGTCGACGAACTCGATCCCCGTCCGCGAGGTGAGCACGTACCGCTCCGTCGCCTTGCTCGGGTAGCAGCGGTGGTGAAACCAGTACGTGTCCACGTCGGGCGCGAAGGTGCGCTTCACCTCGCCGGTGAGGGGATCGCGACCCGTGAACACCCCCGAATCGTTCCCGCCGGCGATGGGCGCCGACCAGACCAGCCCGCCGACGACCATCAGGTCGCGCAGCGACTGGTGCCCCGAGGGCGGCTGCTTTCCCTGCCAGAGCCGGGATCCATCGCGCAGCGAGAGCGCGACCACGATGCCGTTGTTGCCGGAGAAGAGGACCACGTCGCCGTGAAGAACGACGCGCGGCCCCGTGCTCGTGTGCACCGGCAGGCTCGCCGCGACGGGCTCGCTCTCCCATCGCGGCTGGCCGTCCTTCTGCGAGAGGCTCACCAGCCTGTCGCCATCGTGGAAGACGACTCGCTCGCCGTCGGCGGCCAGCGAGCAGGGAGCCACGGGGCGCTCGGTCTTCCAGCGGAGCTCGCCGGAGGACGCATCGAACGCCGCCACGACGCGGGTCTCGCGGTCCCATGCCCAGTCCGCGTTCGCGCGGCTGCTGTTCGCCCAGACGTAGGTGTCGCGGCGCCGCCACTCCGGAAGCCTCGAGGGCTCCAGCCCGGCCACGATCAAGAGCACGCCGCTCGAGACCAGCACCTCCCGCGTCCGCTCGCTTCCGGGGACCTCCCTGAGAGTCCGGCCCGTGGCGGCATCGAGGATGCTCACCGGGGAGTCGATGCCGAGGGTGGCGTAGACCCGCTCGCCGATCGCGACCAGCCGGCGCGTCAGGTGCGCCGGCCCGCTCTTGAGGGGCCACTGCCGCGTGTTCCACGACGCGACGGGGCGCTTCCAGAGAACGACGCCGCTGAAGGCATCGCGGGCGATGAGCCGCCAGCGCGATGGGAGCTGGATCGACTCCGTCGGGCCCTCGTCCAGGATGTAGAAGAGCCGCCGTCCCGCCGACACGAGCGACGTCATGCTCGCCATGTGATCGTGGTGCCGGGCCCAGCGGGGACCGGCGATCCAGTGAAGCCCGCGCGGGGGACCCACGACGCGGTCGCGGGAGACCGGGTTGCCGCCGGCGTCGTGGAGGAAGTGCGTCCACTCGTCGATGGCCTCCGGACGAGGCTTTCGCCGGGTCTGCCACCTCCCCTCCTCGCGGACCACGGCTGCGCCGCCGGGCGCGAGGACGCGCATCACCTCCTCCGGCGCCGGCAGGTCCTCCCGCTCCCCGACGACGACCGTCACGAGGTCATCGGCGTAGGGGAGGCTCACGCCGCTATACCGATCCACGCTCACGCGACCGTACAGTCCCCGATCTCTGAGATAGCGGCGGGCCGCGTCCACTTCCATCCCGGTCCTGGCGAGCCCATGGACAACGTACCCGTCCTGAGCTCCGAGCGCTGCGGTCTTTCGGCCGTCCGTGCACCCCACGTGCACTACGAGGCCTCCCTCGATGCCGCAGGAAGACAGGACGGCGCGCGCCCATCCCTCGGGGCTCTCCTGGCCACGCGCGCCCTGGCTGGCCACGGGAAGACAGACGAGCGCGGTCCACAGGGGCAAAGCGGTCCGAGCAGTGGTCATGTCGATTCTCCCAGATGGGTCGGACAGGAATTCTCGTCTCCGGGCAAGGCGGGAATCCGGGTCGAGCGGCCGCACGCCGCGCGGATCCCTGCCTCCCTTGGGACGGAGAGTCCACTGCGGCTCCCCGCCCGCTGCCATCAGCGTACACCGGGTCATGGCGCGGAGGCAATTCCTGCGCCGCCGAGATACAATGACCAGCAAAGGCCGCATCTTGTTTTTGGGGATTTCGCGGCCGTCTGGCGGGTGACCCTCGCTTTCGATGATGAAATGCTGAATGTCATGCCGTCCACAGATCCCAGACAACTACTTGTCCAGAGAGCCCGGAGCGGCGATCGCGAAGCCTTCACGCAGCTCGTCGAGGGGTGTCGAGGAAGGCTCGAGGCTCTCGTCGGCTC
>JAFGKN010000779.1 GCA_016928605.1 Planctomycetota bacterium
CCTCCGTGCGGCACGACCTCGACGAGGCTGAGCCGCTCGTCGCCGCAGAGGCGGCGGAACTCGAGCGCCGCGGGGACGCGGCGGTACGTGCTGCGCAGCTTCGTGCGCACCTGCCCCTCGAGCGAGCCCTCCTCGGGAAGGGGGCCGGCCACGACGGCGAGGCACCGGCGGCGGAGACCTCCGGCGGCGAGAGCCTCCTTGGCGATCCGCGTCGCGGTCCGCGCGAGGCCCAGGAGCAGGACTCCCGACGCCTCGAGATCCATCAGGTGGATGGGATGGATGGGCTTTCCGGGGCGGATCTTCAGAAAGCCCGGATGCCCGCTGATCCAGCGCGAAAGCTGCTCGAGAAGGCCTTCCTCATGCCCCGTCCCTCGATGGACCGCGAGACCCGCAGGCTTGTCGATCACCAGCAGGCCGCTCCCCTGAAAGAGGATCCGCCGCGGATCGAACTCGCCCGTCTCGCCGGCCGCTCTGCGCGCCATGGTTGCCATCGCTCCGCTTCGGCGGTGTCGTGCGCAGCCGGAATGCCGCTCGCAGCTTCCGCTCGCACGAGCCGCCTACTGGCCGAAGTAGAGCCCTCCGTTGACGTGGATCACCTCGCCGGTGATGTAGCTCGACGCGGGCGAGGCGAGGAACGCGACCGCTCCCGCCACCTCCTCGCTCGTGCCGGCCCGCCCCATCGGGATCGTGCCCACGAGCTTCTCGAAGTCGGCGCGCGGCGTGTGCACCTCGTGGAAGCGGTTGTCGATCACGCCGGGCGCCACGCTGTTGATCCGGATGTTGCTCGCCGCGTACTGCTTCGTGAGGGTGCGCGCCAGGTTCGAGACCGCAGCCTTGGCGGCACCGTAATGAGGCGTCGTTGCGGCGCCGCCGTTGTGCCCGGCGATCGACGAGATGTTGATCACCTTGCCGCCGCCCTGCTTCACCATGCGGGGGATCACGGCGCGGCAGACGTGGACCACGCTCGAGAAGTTGAGCCGCAGCACCTCGTCGAGCAGCTCCGGCGTCAGATCCTCGAGCAGGGCCCTCCGCACGAGGCCCCCCGCGTTGTTGACGAGGATGTCGATGCGCCCGCCGCCGAACTCGAGAGCCTTCTCGACGAGGCTCTCGATCTCGCGCGGCTGCGTCACGTCGGCCTCGACCGCGACGGCGCGGCGGCCGAGGGCCTCGATCTCCGCGACCGTTCTCCGCGCGTCCGCGGCGCTCCGGTGGTAGTTGACGACCACGTCCGCTCCGCAGCGGGCGAGCTCGAGGCTCACGGCGCGGCCGATGTCGCGGCCGCCGCCCGTGACGAGGGCCACCTCCGAGTCGATGCGAAAGAGCGAGCTCACGGGAAGTCCTCCAGAACCTCTTCGCCGGTCTCCGCCGGCTGGGGCGCCAGGACCGCGCGCCGGAGCCGCGGCGTCACGCTCCGGTGTACGCCTGCTCGGCCCCGGCCGCCTCATCCTCCTTCTCGGCCGCGGGGCCGGCCTTCATCACGAGGCCGTACGCCGTCCCGATGCCGAGAAGGGCGAAGATGACATCGATGAAGTTGAGGTCCTCGAGCGCCAGCTGGAAAGGCGAAAGATCCCCGAAGGCGTGCCCGGCGACGATCCGCCGGTATCCCTCCAGATCCGGCGACTCGGCGTGCACCTTCTCGAGGATCGGGACGTTGAGGCTCCGGAACTCCTCGAGCTCGGCTCGAGTGACTTGAGCCGGATCCTGCGCGGCGGTGAACCCCCTCGCGACCATGAACGCGCGGTGCTCGTCGCCGGAGACGAGCCGGCTGAAGGCCTCGGCATCGGCGAGCGCCTCCTCGTGAACATCGCTCGTGATGCCTGCGAGCAGCTTGCTCGATTCATGGGTGATGAGGAAGTGGTTGGCCGCGACCTTGCCTGCGAAGATGGACGCGAGCGCGATGATGCCGGCCGCCATCGCCATCGCGGTGCCTCGCCCGCCGAGCAGGACGGCACCGAATCCGACCGCGCCGCCGATCGCCCACGCCAGGATGCCGGTTTCGTAATGCGCGAGGGCCGCGAGTGCAGCCCACGCTGCCATGCCGAGCACCCCGCCGATGACCGCTCCGAGAAGACCTGAGACCTTCATGTTACCCTCCTTGCGCCGCGGGCTGTCGGGCAGGACTTCCGTCCGACTCCCGGCTCGAGCGGTTCATGATAGAAGGTCGCGCCCGTTTGACAAGACGCGACGCCGGCCGCGCTCGCGATCTCCGAAGCTCCGGAGCCGTTCTCCGTCGGCAGCCTACCGCTCGAGCGAAGGGACGTCCACCCACCGGCGCGTCTGCCACGACTCCACGCCCAGCTCGGCGAGCTGTACGCCCTTGGCGCCCTCGAGGAGGTCCCAGCGGAAGGGCTCGCCCGCGACCACGTGGCGCAGGAACAGCTCCCACTCGGCGCGGAAGGCGTTCTCGTAGTCCTGCGCGTCCGGCATCTTCTGCCAGCCGCCGAAGAAGTCGATCGGCTGGGGGATGTCCGGATTCCACAGCGGCCGCGGCGTCGCGCCGTAGGGCTGGATCCAGCAGTCCCTCAGGCCGATCACCGCCGAGCCGAGCGTGCCGTCGACCTGCACGGTCAGCAGATCGTCGCGCCGCACGCGCACGCACCAGGAGGAGTTGAAGTGGGCGGTGATGTCGCCCTCCAGCTCGAAGGTCGCGTACGCGGCATCCTCGGCGGTGCAAGCGTAGGGCTTCCCCTGCTCGTCGATCCTCTCGGGGATGTGGATCGCGCCGCGGCAGGAGACGGCCTTCACCCCGCCGAAGAGGTTGTCGAGAAGGTAGCGCCAGTGGCAGAGCATGTCGCTGATGATCCCGCCGCCCTCCTCCTTGCGGTAGTTCCAGGAGGGGCGCTGGCAGG
>JAFGKN010000015.1 GCA_016928605.1 Planctomycetota bacterium
GCGATCTCGACGAGGCGATCCGCCGCCGCAGCGATCTCCCCGAGGTCTACAACAACCGCGGCTATCTCCGCTTCCTCGCCGGCGACTTCGAGGGAGCCATCGAGGACTATCGAGCCGGCCTGCGCCTCTGTCTCGCCTCTGGAGCGCTCGTCGGCCGGACCGAGGAGTCGGCGTACTCCTTCCACCTCCGCCTTGCCGATGTCTACTCGCGCATCGGCGACCGCGACGCCGCCGCGAGGGAGATCGCAGAGGCGCAGCGCCTGGCCGCCGAGCAGCGCTGACCGACCGCGACGCCGCCGCGAGGGAGATCGCAGAGGCGCAGCGCCTGGCCGGAGAGGAGTGATGGGCGCAACGCTCGAGAGACTGCCCCGCTCGCGGGAATGCAGGATCGCGGGCCGATCGAGCGGCTCTATCCGCGGGCGTCCATCCGCCGCAGGATGTCCCAGTACGCCCCGCGGGCGCCGGCCGCGATGGCCTCGACGAGGCGGAGGTTGTCGTTGTAGTTGTGGCTGGTGTCGCCGCCGGGGGGCGTTGCAGGAGCCTCATCGGGATCGGGCGCGGGCGCGAAGAACCGCGGGTCGCCGCCGATCAGCTCGCGGACGAGCGCCGAGGGCCGGGAGCCGAGATGCTCCGAGATGAAGAACGTCGGCTGCAGCAGGTCCAGGGGGCCGGCGTAGAGACGGCGGATCGCGGGATGCTCGTCGAGCGGGCCGTCCTTCTCGAGCAGGCGCGCGAGCGGAGTCCGCGGGTAGACGCGGATGCCGAGCGCGGCTCCCGCGCAGTCGGGATCGATCCGCCGGATGGCATCGACCGTCGCCGCCGCCGTCTCGGGCGTCTCGCCCGGGCCGCCGAGGAGCAGGTCGATCATGACGGAGATGGAGTGCTCGCGGCAGCTCCGGACCGCGGCCTCGATGTCGTGCTCGCGATGCGGCTGCCGGTACATCTCGAGCATCTCCTCCGCCGCCGAGTCGCCGGTGAAGTTGATCCCCGCGCAGCCGGCGCGCGCCATCGCCGCGGCGAGCCGGTCGTCGAAGGGAGTCACCGCCAGGTAGGCGTACCACCGGATGCTGGATCCGAGCCCGCGGCGCGCGATCTCCTCACAGACCGAGAGAGCGTGGTCCGGCGGGAGGTTGAACTCGCTGTCGCAGAGGTGGAAGACATCGATGCCGCGCGCGAGGAGGCTCTCGATCTCCATCGCCACCTCGCGCGGCGGCCGCATCCGCGTCTTCGGACCCTTGGCGAGGGGATCGGCGCAGTAGAGGCAGCGACGGGGGCAGCCGCGCTTCGTCTCGACGCCGATCTGTCCGCCGAGGCGGAGGTAGGCCGCGTTGTCGACGCCCTCGCGGGCTGCGCCGGAGGAGACCGGCTCCGGCCAGGCCGGCGGATTGCACATGATCTCGCCGCCTCGCCGCCAGATGAGCCCCTTCACGCCATCCAGGCGCCGATCTCCGCGCAGCTCCCGGAGGAGCGCGACGACCGCTTCCTCCCCGTCGCCGAGCACGCCGAAGTCGGCCCCTGCCGCTTCGACCAGCCGCTCTGGGAACATCGAGAAGCCGACGCCGCCGAGCACGAGCGGAGCGTCCGTCAGGGATCGCACGCGCCGCGCGGTCTCCGCCAGCAGGGGCACGAACGACTCGCCCCGCGGCCAGAAGCAGTCATCGACGTTGCGAAAGGTGAGGCCGACCAGCTCCGGCGAGGAGCTCTCCAGGCCGCTCTCGAGCTCGCGCTCGGGGTCTGCGGCGAGGCAGAGATCGATGATCTCGACGCGGACTCCGGCCCGGCGGGCGGCTCCGGCCAGATACTCCAGACCGATCGGAGCGATCGGAGGCTGCATCCGGTTCGTGTTGATCAGGATGAGAAGCGGAGAGTCTGCGGTGGCCATGTTTCTCCAGGCGTTCAGCGGCGCTGAGTGGAGCGGCCTGCGGCTCGATCCGTCTGGACGTCTCGCCCGCTGCGCGCGAGCGGCGCGGACGGGGCTCAGCGGCCGGACAACACGCGCAGCGGCTGCAAAGGCAGGATCCCGGCCCGCTGAAGCCCCGCAGGGAGGCCCCTGGCCGGTGAACGGGTGGATTCTACTTCGCTTCGAGCGCGTCTCCGCATACGGTAATCGAGGCGGGCGCCGCTTGTCCATGCGCCGCGCCGTCGGATCGCGCGCGAGCTGTCGCGCGCCAGCGCCCGGAAGAAGGAGGTCCCGCTTGCATCCGAAGCTGTCCATCCCCTCGGCAGGAGTGGTTCTCGCGATCGTCGCCCTGGCGGCCATGGCCGCCGAGCCCCTCCGCTTCCCCGACTCCGAGAGATACACGCGGGAGGCCGCTCTGCGGATGGCGCGCGCGGCCGAGGGGCGCCTGGCCCCCGTCTACGCGCCGCTCGCGGAGCAGATCGTCGAGGACTTCGGCCTGCGCGAGGTCGAGGGCATCGGCATCGACCTCGGCAGCGGCCCCGGAGACCTCGTCGTCGAGCTGTGCCGGCGCACGCGCCTCCACTGGGTGAACGCCGACATCAACCCGCACTTCTTCCCCATCTTCCTGGAGAAGATCGAGCGGGCCGGCCTCGCGGGCCGCGCCAGCGCCGTGTTCGCCGACGCGCAGGCGCTGCCCTTCCGCGACGGCTGGGCGCGGGTGATCGTCTCGCGAGGCTCGATTCCCTTCTGGGATGACTGGAAGCTGGCGCTCGGCGAGATCCACCGCGTGCTGGCGCCCGGCGGCGTGGCCTTCATCGGCCGGGGGCTTCCGCGCGATCTTCCCATCGAGGTCGCGCGCAAGGTCCGCGAGGGGGGATCGGGTCCCCCTTACGAGCCCGAGGAGATGGAGCGGAAGCTCCGCGCGGTCCTGGGCGAGATCGGAGTGCGGGACTATCGCATCCACCGGCCGCGCCCCGCCGGAGGGGAAGGGATCCGCTTCGGCGTCTGGCTCGAGATCCACAAGGCGGATCCGACGGAGGTGAAAGATCCATGAGCGCGCTCGACCATCTCCATCATCCACGCCTCCTCCTCGCACTTGCCGCGCTCTCCGCGCTCGCCATCCCGGTGCCGCTCGTCGCGGCGGAGATCCTGCCGCCCGCTTCGCAGCTGCGTCCCGATCGCCCCCGCCTGCTCCTGCGGCCGTCGAAGACGCCCCACGCGATCTCGCTCGAGGAGCTGCGAGGCCCGCCCCGCGACCGCGAGTTCGAGGCGCTCCTCGGCCAGCTCCGCGGCAACCGCCACGCGGCGGCGCAGGCGATGGTCTGGCTCCTGACGGGAGAGGA
>JAFGKN010000156.1 GCA_016928605.1 Planctomycetota bacterium
GGGCGAGCGATTTCGACCGCCAGGAAGGAGCGAAGCGCAGGCGATCTTACGGAGTCGATCGTCGAGCATTCGCGACGCACCTGGCGGTCGAAATCGCCGCCCAGGTGCACAAGAATGTGTGAAATCCGGCAGTTAGCCTCCTGATCGAGAGCGCCGGATCCCGCGCCTCCAGCGGAAGATGATCACCGCGGCGATCGCGCCGACGGCGATCCAGGCGACCGCCGAGTAGCCGCGGAAGAACTCGAAGAGCTTCTCGCGATGATATCCCACGGACATCCCCACCGCGAAGATGAGACAGTTCCAGAGGAGCGAGCTGACGAGACCCCACAGCGCCACCTTCCAGTACGGGATGCGCGCCACGCCCGCGGCGACGAAGAAGGCGGCGCGGATCGCCGGCAGGAAGCGGTTGCACGCGATGTAGACCGCGCCCCAGCGCTCGAAGGAGGCCTTGATCCTGTCGATGGCCGCTCCGGTCCTCCGCCAGCGGGGATACTTCTCTCTCCAGGCCGGATCCCGCCGGCCCACCCAGCGGCCGAAGGCGTAGTCGATGGTGAGCCCGGCGAGCGATCCCCCGCTCACCGCGGCCACCACCGCGGGCAGGCTCCATCCGTTCGCGCCGACGAGGAGGGCGCCGAGGAGCACGATGACATCGCCGGGGACCGGCGGGACGACGTACTCGAGCATCGCCGCGGCGCCCAGGATGAGGAACTCCACGAGGCCGGGCTGGTCCCCCGCCGCCTTGAGCAAGCTCTCGACCCACTCTTCCACGCCGGCTCTCCGTCCTCAGGGGGTGAGATCCTCTTGTATCCGAGCGAGCCCGCTCGATCAAACATCGAACTCGACGCTGAGCCCCAGCTCCTGAGGGTGCGCCTGCTCCGGATGCAGCGGGAAGAGCCGGCAGGTTCCTCCCTCCGGAGCGCGGATGCGCAGGCGCCACGTCCCCTCGCCGGCTGGACGGACGGTCTCGATCGGAAGCAGCTCGCCCTCGCTCGAGACGCATCCGAGATGGCCGGGAGAGAGCCCCGCGAGATAGACCTCGACCTCGACCGGAGCCCCGGTGTCGACGCGCCGAGCCCCCCCTCTCCGCGCCGGCCGCCCCGGACGCTTCGCGCGCTTCGCCCTCGAGCGGACGCGGCTCGCCGACCGCACGTGGACGAGCGGCCACGCCCGCCGCACCTCCGCATCCAGCGCCGCGAGATCGCGCGCCACACGGCAGTCACCGCTTCGCAGCAGCCGTCCGTTCTCGGCGGCGGGCTCGTAGAGATCGCGCGCGTACTCGAGCACCATCCGGTGCGTGCTGAAGCGCGGGACGAGGCGAGCCATCGACGACTTCACGAGCCGCAGCCACCTCGCCGGCAGGCCGCGGCTGTTCCTCTCGTAGTACGCGGGCAGGACCTCCCGCTCGAGGGCGCGGTAGAGCGCCGCGTGGTCGTCGCGGTCCTGCAGCGTCTCGTCCTCGTACTCCTTCGACTTGCCGAAGGCGAAGCCCGTGCCGGGCGCGTAGCCCTCGCACCACCAGCCGTCGAGGATGCTGAGGTTGAGGCCGCCGCTGGCCGGCACCTTCTCGCCGCTCGTGCCGCTCGCCTCGAGCGGCCGTCGGGGATTGTTGAGCCAGATGTCGACTCCCTGGACCATGTGCCGCGCGACCTCCACGTCGTAGTTCTCGAGGAGCACGACGCGGCCGCGGAGGCGGGGCCGGCGCGAGATGGCCTCGATCGCCTCGAAGATCCTCGCGCCGGCGGGATCCTCGGGATGCGGCTTGCCGGCGAAGATGATCTGCACCGGCCGCCTCTTCGACCCGAAGAGAGCCTCGGCCCGGCGCAGGTCGCGGAAGATGAGCGCCGCCCGCTTGTAGAGCGCGAACCGCCGCGCGAAGCCGATGGTCAGCGCCTCGGGATCGAGGAGCGACTCCGTGACGCGGAACACGGCCTTCTCGCCCGCGCCCTCGCGGAGGAGGCGCTCCGCCGTGCGCCGGCGCACGAAGCGGACGAGATCCTCCTTCAGCTCCTGCTTCGCCTTCCAGATCCGGCCGCCGGGGATCTTCTCGACCGCCTTCCAGGCGTGCGGGTCGGCGAGCCGCGCCGTCCAGTCCGGCCCGATGCTCTCGCGCAGGAGGCGGTCGAACTGCGGAGCGATCCACGTCGGCGTGTGGATCCCGTTTGTCACCGATCCGATCGGAACCTCCTCGGCGCGGAAGCCCGGCCAGAGCTTCGACCACATGCGCCGCGAGACGTCTCCGTGGAGCCGGCTCACGCCGCCGCGGAAGCGCGAGAGCCGCAGGGCGAGCACGGTGAGGCTGAGAACGCGCCGTCCCTTCGCGCCCGAGTCGAGCCCCAGCGCGAGGTAGTCCTCCAGCCGCACGCCGGCCGCGTCCGCGAGCGGGCGCAGATACCGATCCGCCAGCGCGAGGTCGAAGACCTCGTTGCCCTCGGGCACCGGCGTGTGCGTCGTGAACACGGTGTCGCCGGCGATGACCTCGCACGCTTCCTCGAAGCCGAGGTCGGTCGACTCGCTCAGCTCGCGCAGCCTCTCGAGCGTGAGAAAGGCGACGTGCCCCTCGTTGAGGTGCCAGACGGAGGGCCGGATGCCCAGCGCTCGCAGGAGGCGGACGCCGCCTACGCCGGCGACGATCTCCTGGCGGATGCGGTCCTCGCGGCTGCCGCCGTAGAGCTTGTCCGTGATGCGCCGGTCCGCCGGCCGGTTCTCGGGCACGTCGGTGTCGAGGAGGTAGAGCGGAACGCTGCCGACCTGCACCTTCCAGGCGCGAGCGGAGATCGTCCGCCCCGCGAGATCGACGGGGATGCGGAGATCCTCTCCGCGCGCTCCGTCGCGAACAGCCTCGAGGGGGAGGAGATCGCAGCGCGCTCGAGGGTAGATCACCTTCTGGCGCCCCTTCCCGTCGATGGCCTGGCGAAAGTAGCCGCGGTGATAGAAGAGGCCCACGCCGACCAGGGGGAGTCCGAGATCGCTCGCCGACTTGAGATGGTCGCCGGCCAGGATGCCGAGCCCGCCCGCGTAGATCGGCACCGACTCGTGCAGGCCGAACTCCATGGAGAAGTAGGCGACGGGGGACCTCCTCGCGATGGAAAACGGCGGCTTCGCGGAGCGCTCGAGACGGCGCAGCGCCGACTCGGCATCGCCGAGGAGGCGCCGGAGGTCTCGATCCTCGTCGAGCGCGGCCGTCGCGCGCTCACCGAGAGAGGCGAGGAGACTGGCGGGGTTGCGCCGCAGCTCATCGCGGCGGCGGGGAGAAGCCCGGCCGGCCACTCCATCCCAGAGCGCCCGCGCCTCGGGGCACCAGGACCAGGCGAGGTTTCTCGA
>JAFGKN010000780.1 GCA_016928605.1 Planctomycetota bacterium
ACGTCCGGGAGTACGACCCGCGCGAGCTCCGGCGGCGGATCGGCACCGTCCTTCAGGACGTCTTCCTCTTCTCCCGATCGGTTCGCGAGAACATCGCGCTGGACGAGCCGGTCCCGGACGAGGACGTCGAGATGTACGCCCGAGAGGTCCATGCCGACTCGTTCATCGTGAGGCTGGAGGGAGGCTACGCTCACCGGCTCACCGAGCGCGGCGGGACGCTCTCCGCGGGCGAGAGGCAGCTTCTCGCGTTCGCGCGGGCCATCGCCCACTCGCCGGACTTCCTCGTCCTCGACGAGGCCACGGCCAACGTGGACACGGGGACCGAGATCCTGATCCAGGACGCGCTCGAGAGACTGTTCGCCGGGAGGACCTCGATCGTGATCGCGCACCGGCTCTCCACGATCCGCAGAGCGAGCCGCATCGTCGTCCTTCACAAGGGAGAGATCCGAGAGGTGGGCAACCACGCCGAGCTGCTGAGCCGCAAGGGCATCTACTACCGCCTGCATCTGCTGCAGCATCGTTGAGCCGACCGCGAGCCGAGAATCGAGGAACGTATGACCCAGGAAGACGAGGTGGAGGGCATCGGGCCGTTTCTGAGGGAGCTCGGACGGTTCCAGCTCCAGGGATATCACGACTTGAGCGATGCCGACGTCCAGATCAAGGAGGGGACGGGCGCCGGTCAGTCGGTCGTGACGGAGTACGACGTGGAGAGCGAGCGCCGGGTGGCGCGATTCCTCCAGGAGCGCTTCCCCCAGGAGAGCTTCCTCGGGGAGGAGCTCGGGAACGTCCGCCGGGATCGAAGCCGCTACTGGGTCCTGGATCCGATCGACGGCACGACGAACTTCACCCAGGGGATTGCGTACTGGGGTCCCACGCTCGCCCGGGTCGTCGACGGCCGCATCGTGGCCGGCTGGATCTACTTCCCGGTCCTGGACGAGCTCTTCCACGCGACTCGCGAGGGCGGCGCCTTCCTCAACGGCCGGGCGATCCGTTCGGCGGCGGTGTCGGATTACGGCGAGCTCGCCACCGTCGCGACGACCTCGCTCTTCCACCGAAGCTTCCGCCTCGACGTTCCGGCAAAGCACCGGATCCTGGGAAGCCTGATCGCCAACCTGGCCTATCTCGCCAAGGGCACGTTCTCGGCGGTCTACGGCCGAGGCCGCATCTGGGATCTGGCCGCCGGAGTGCTGATCGCCAGGGAGTCCGGCGCGCTCGTGGAGTGCGACCCCGAGATCGAGACGCTGGACGTCGCGGCCATGACGCCGCAAGACGCTCCCCGGATCACCGTGCACGGCCGGGCTCATCCGAGCCTCCCGCCCCTCCAACGCCATGTTTCTCGGAACTTGGGCGGCACGTGAGTTCCAGGGTGCGTGACAGTCTCGCACCTACCCACCCGAAGTGTCGGTACCATGCTGAGCGTCGGCGAACCTGGTCGCGATGTTGTCGTTGGCAGCATCGGGCGATTCTGGTACGATTGGGTGTGAGGAAGTGGCGAGATACTGTGCGAGATGAGATGCCGGTGGATCGGGCCGTCGGCGTCGGGCTGAGTGGAGCAAGATCGACTCAGTATAGTCTGGCCAATCGAGGTTCCTTGCGATCCCCCCAACCTGAAGTCAACCGGGTGTGTGCGGTAGCGGAGTCAGGGATAGAGGAGCGTACGTCCATGACTCGAGTTCGGGGAGTGGCAGTAGTTCGCGGCATAGCAGTGGGAAGAGGCATGCAGCCGCCTTTTTCCCAGATTCGGCGAATTTCGCTTCAGCTCTCGCCCCGAACCTTACGAAACCATCAGTGACTTCGGCGGGCTTCTACAAGAGACGTGAGTGAGTGCACCTTGAAGTCGACCTGTAGCGTTTCGTCCGAGTGTTTGTTCGAGCCGGCTTTCCAGGACCCCTGCCTCAGTCGGTACTCGATATCCGAGAGGAGAGCGATCCTGGACCACCGCTTCTTCCTCTCCATCCGGCTCAAGCGGGAGGCCAGCTTCGAGGAGACCGTCTCGAGCTGGGAGTCGGGCGTGTGCGTTCCGTGGAGACGTAAGAAGATGGTTCGGGACCGCACGGCGCAGCTCAAGGAGATCGAGCGCCACAAGTACTTCTTGAGCATGCAGTGTGGGCGCGATATCGGGTGGGAGCCCGCCGCCCTCGACTGGATCCAGAACCACGCCGCCGCCTGGCGGGATTGGTGGGAGCAGCACTGGTTCGAGAGACAGTGGTGGGAGGACGGCTCGCTCGCCGGCTCTCACTGAAGGTGCCCGACCCCTCCAAATAGGCCCTTGGCCTTTTCCGGGACGGTCTTATCATGGTCCCCATGAATCGTCTCGGCTGCCTCACTCTCGTCGTAGCGCTCTGTGCGGCCCTGGCGCTGCCGATCCTGTTTCCCTCGGTGACGGCGGCTTCCTTGGGGAAGCTCGGAATCCCGGGGGACCTCGCGGTCATGATCCTCCTCGGGATGCTGATCGGATCCGCGATCAACGTTCCCCTGTGGCGCCTCTCCTCGCCCCGGATCGTTCGCACCGACCCGTTCGCGGTGATCGGGCTCGGCGGGATTCTCCCCCGCTTCGAGGAGCATGCCAAGCGAGTCGTGATCGCGGTCAACGTCGGCGGCTGCCTGATCCCGCTCGTGGTCGTGGCGTATCAGATCATCCTGCTTGCCGGGGGCGGCGGCTCCTCGGGAGCCGAGTCGACCGCCGTGCCGGGGGATGCGCCCGACCGCGAGGGCGTCCTGATCGCCCTGGTCCTCTCGGTCGCTCTGAACGCCCTCGTGTGCTCCAAGGTCGCCCGTCCGGTCTCGGGGGTCGGGATCGCCCTTCCG
>JAFGKN010000781.1 GCA_016928605.1 Planctomycetota bacterium
AACACGGTCGAGCTTTCTCGGCCATCTCTTCGAGGTCACTTCCGCCATCGGGACGGTGGGGCTCTCCACGGGAGTCACCGGCTCGCTCGCTCCTGCGAGCCGCCTCGTTCTCATAGCCTGCATGCTCGTGGGGCGCCTGGGGCCCCTGCTGATCGCCGAATCACTCATCGGGACCCGGAAGCCTCTGGCCTACGAGCTACCCGAGGAACGTATCGTCGTCGGTTGAGGTGGATACCATGGACGAGTCGTATTGCATCTGTGGACTCAGCACCTTCAGCTTCCGGGCGGCCGTATCCCTGCGCGCCGCGGGCAACGAGGTGATCGCCGTCGACCGCGACCCCGAGGTGATCGCGCGCATCCGGGACGATGTGACCCAGGCCGTCTGCGCCGATCTGCGCGACCGCCTCGTCCTGCGGGACATCGGGGCGCTGGACTGCGGTGTCGCGATCGTCTCCCTCCCGAAGGACTTCGACATCGCGATTCTCACCACGCACTTCTTCCATGAGGAGGGCATGCCGAGGATCGTGGCCCAGGTCAACAGCGAGGAGGAGGAGGCCGCGATCCGGGTGGTGGGAGCCACCGAGGTCGTGTTTCCCGAGCGCGACGCCGCCGACCGGATTGTGAGGAAGCTGACCCTGCCCGGCCTGGTCGATCACTTCCCCCTCACGCAGGACGCCGGCATCCTCGAAGCGACCTGTCCCGATGCCTTCGCGCGAAAGACGATCCTGGACTTGCAGATCCGGA
Source organism: Planctomycetota bacterium (assembly GCA_016928605.1). Taxonomy (GTDB): domain Bacteria; phylum Planctomycetota; class UBA8108; order UBA8108; family UBA8108; genus JAFGKN01. The sequence continues at coordinate 745 of JAFGKN010000781.1, forward strand.
CGCGTTACGGAGTCTCCGTCGTGGGGATCAAGAAGAAGAGCAGCGAGCCCGGCGCAGAGGATTCCGAGCACATGATCATCGCGCCGCCGGCGACGACGGTGCTCGCCGCGGGGGATCTGATCGTCGTGCTGGGGACCACGGAGAGCCTCTCGCGGTTCGCGAAGGCGCTCGCGAAGCGGAGCTGAAGCGCAAGGCGATTCCGGAGGTAGCGGGGCCAGCGGCCGGCCGCTGCGGGACGCCCCTCTCCGGCTCCGCCAGAGCTTCTGGGCGTGTACCACCGGCAGAGGGCGCGGAGGAGAATACCCATGACCACCCGGCAACGTCCGAAGAAGACAAGCCACGCCGGTTTCGTGTCGACCCGTCTGGCGGGGACGGATGGAGTCTCGCTGGAGGCAGCCAAGTGGGCGAGCGTGTTCGCGCGGGAAGGCCTGCCCTGTTACTACTTCGCCGGCGAGCTCGACCGGCCGGCCGAGCGCTGCTTCGTCGTCCCTGAGGCGCATTTCAGGCATCCGGAGATCCGCCGGATCGAGCAGGACTGCTTCAGCGCGCGGACGCGCGCGCCGGATGTGACGGCGAGGATCCACCAGCTCAAGGACCGTCTCAAGGACGCGCTCCGCGAGTTCATCCAGCGCTTCGAGATCGACATCCTGGTCGTGGAAAACGCGCTGGCGATCCCGATGAACATCCCTCTCGGCCTGGCTCTGACGGAGGTCATCTCCGAGACGGGGATCCCGACGATCGCCCATCATCACGACTTCTTCTGGGAGCGGCAGAGATTCCTCACAGGCGCGGTATGGGAGTACCTCAACATGGCATTCCCTCCCCACATCCCTCCCATCCACCACGTGGTCATCAACTCGTCGGCCGGCAACCAGCTCAGCCTCCGCACCGGCATCTCCTCCACGTACATCCCCAACGTGATGGACTTCGCCAATCCGCCGCCGCCGCCCGACGGCTATGCATCCGACGCGCGCGAGGCCCTCGGGGTCGGCGGTGACGAGCTGCTGATCCTCCAGCCAACGAGAGTCGTCCTGCGAAAGGGCATCGAGCACGCCATCGAGTTCACCGGGAGGCTTGGCCGCAAGGCGAAGCTCGTGATCTCGCACGCCCACGGAGACGAGGGCGATGAGTACGAGAAGCGAGTCCAGGCCTACTCCCGGCTGCTCGGCGTCGAGACTCTCTTCGTCTCCGATATCATCAACGAGTACCGGGGGAAGACCCCGGACGGGCGCAAGATCTACACCCTCGACGACGTCTATCCCCAGGCCGATCTGGTCACCTATCCATCCACGTTCGAGGGCTTCGGCAACGCGTTCCTCGAGGCTGTCTACTACCGCAAGCCGATCGTGATCAACACCTACTCGATCTACCAGCTCGACATCCAGCCGAGGGGATTCCGCTGCATCGAGCTGGACGGTTACGTCACCGAGGAGACGATCCGCCAGGCGCACGAGGTCATCACGAACGGCGCTCTCCGCGAGGAGATGGTCGACCACAACTACGAGCTCGGCCACGAGCACTACTCGTACGCCGTGCTCCACCGGAAGCTGAAGGTGCTGATCTCGGAGTGCCTCAGCGAGCGGCGCGGCGCGTAGCGGGCTATCGAGGCCGCGCACGCTCGGCGAAGAAGTCCGTCGTCCGCGGCAGCCCATCCTCCACGCTCGTCCTCGGCGACCAGCCCGTCAGCGCGCGGAACTTCGCGCTGTCGAGGAGCGAGTGGCGCACATCGCCGGGCCGGTCGGGGCCGCGGACGGCCTCAACGGTGGATCGGAGTCCCTTGCGGACGAGCTCGAAGATGCGGTTGGTGGTCGTGGGGACTCCGGTGCTCACGTTGAAGACCGGATCCGGATGGCCGCGGAGGTCGGTCTCGAGGGCCGCCAGGTTGGCCGAGACGACGTCTGCGACGAAGATGTAGTCCCTCGTCAGCTCGCCGCCGCCGAAGATGGTAGGCGCCTTTCCCTCGAGGATCTGCTGCGAGAAGATCGCGACGACGCCGGCCTCGCCGTGCGGATCCTGACGCGGGCCGTAGACGTTCGAGTAGCGCAGCGCAGCCCACTCCAGCCCCCACTGGCTGGAGGCTGCGCGGAGATAATGCTCGACGGCGTACTTGCTGATGCCGTAGCAGGAGAGCGGCATGGGGCGCATCGCCTCGCGCAGGGGGAGGGTCTCGAGAGGCCCGTAGGCGGCGGCGGAGGAGGCGTAGATCAGTTTCTTCACCCCGCTGCGGCGGCAGGTCTCGAGGAGGTGGATCGAGCCGAGCACGTTCACGCGCGCGTCGAACTCCGGCTGCTTCATGGAGGCGGAGACGGAGATCTGCGCCGCCTCGTGAAACACCGCATCGGGCCGGAACGCCTCCAGCGCCGCGTCGACGCCCGCCGTGATGTCGAGCTCGAAGAAGCGCGCCTCCGGGGGCACCTGCTCTCTCTTCCCGGACGAGAGGTTGTCCACCACGGCCACTTCGTGGCCATCTCGCACGAGCGTATCCGCGATGTGCGATCCGATGAATCCCGCTCCGCCCGTCACCAGGACTCTGCGTCCCATGCATCCTCCGCGATTCGCTGCGCCATGGCAGTCTCCGAGTGCGTGATCCTACTACTCCCGCGGCGCATCGGGAAGCCCCGTCGCTGTCTCTTCCTCAGCGCGGTAGCGAGGTCCTCGCCACGCTCGGGGCGTCCGCCTCCACCTCGATCCGGCTCGCCGCAGCGCGGCCGCGGTCATCGACGCACCGGATCTCGTGGGCACCCGGCGCGAGCGTCCAGGAGATCGCCGCGTC
>JAFGKN010000782.1 GCA_016928605.1 Planctomycetota bacterium
CTATCTCCGGCAAAGGCCGAGTCAACCTCCAAATCGAAAGACGCCGGGGAGCAGAAAGCGCCGGCGCGGCTCTGCACCGCACGCAGCGCGCCGGGCGCCGCGGTTCTCGCTCCTCCCTTTTCTCTCGCGCCGCCGTCGTCCCGCGCCGGACTCCGCGATCCGAGCCGGGAGCTCTGCGCGCCGCGCTCCTCCCTCGTCCCTCCTCAAGCCTTCCTCGTCGTCTCCAGCAGGTACGCGCCCATCGCGTCCTCGACCTTCGCGCGATCGCTGGGCTCCAGGCCGCGGGCGACCGCGCTGAAGGCCTGGATGAGCTCGAACTTCTCGACGCCCAGGAGATTGACCTTGCGGCTCAGCTCGTGCGAGACCCACCGGGCGATCCTTCCGCGCGAGCTGCCGATCCGGTAGCGGTGGAGGATCCTCTCGATCTCCTCGGCGGGGTTCGGGATGAACCGGCTGCGCGACTCGGCGAGAAGGCCCGCGATCCGGGGGCCGCTGCTCATGGAGCTCTCGAGCGCCGAGCGGAGCGATTCCTCGAGGACGGGGCGGTCCACGCGCGTCCGTCCGGAGCGAAGCGCGCGCCGTCCCGGCTCCGCGTACGTCACCCCGTTGGAGCAGACCACGCGGAGGAGGCACTGGCGCACTTCCAGCGGGCGCGCTCCCGTCTCGCTCGTGACGACGTCGATCCCCGGAAAAGCCTCGTCGGGCGAGCGGGAGCTGCCGAGGTTCAGCGGCTTCCTGAACGTCGCTCTGAGGAAGAAGAGGTCCTCGTTCACGACGAGGCTCGCCACCCTGAGGCTCGTCTCGCGGGCCGCGCAGACGATCGCGGAGTAGACCTCGAAGTCGTCGATCCTCACGAAGCTCTGGGGAAGGACCGCCCGCAGCAGGGAAGGCGGCCGCCCCTTGAGCCGGAGGAGAAACGGCCGGTTCCCGGCGAGATCGACGGCGCTCAGCAGCGAGCGCAGGACGCTCAGCCCGAGCGAGGGCGGCATCCGGTCGAGGAAGTTGACCGGCATCCCCGCGATGCCGCAGAGCTGCTCGAGCGAGGTACTGGTCAGCCGCAGCGCCTGCATCGACGTTCCGCGCCGCAACTGCACCTGGAACCGCTCCGGGCCGCACAGCGCGGGGTTCGCGATCTCCACCGCGAGGTCGCGCAGAGGAGCGTAGACGTCGCTCAGGTCGGAGCGCTCCTTGCGCAGGATGCTCTGCACGATCGAGAGCGGCATGGTGGTCAGGCCGGGTCGACGAGCCATTGGATGTTCTCTCCTCTCCTGCAGACATGGTTCTGCGCGCAGCGCTTGCAGGACAGCCGCGGCGCGCGCTCCTTCTGCCAGCAATCCGCCCTGGCGTGGACGATTCCGTCGCCGTCGACGAGCAGATACGTCCTCGTCGAGGGCACCCGCCACCACGTCGGAGGCACGGATGCGCGCCCGCGGTCGGCCTCCGGCTCCGGCTCGGGCTCGGGCGCAGTCTCCGGTCCCGGCGCCCGCCCTTCCAGCAGGCGCGGCACGAAGAAGCCTTCCTCCTTCAGGAAGCGGAGCCTCTGGCGCGCGTGGGATAAGAAGATGCCGGCGGGGTCCTCGTCGAGGAAATCGATGTAGAGACAGGCGGACTTCCCCGGCGCCCTGCGCATCCCCCTGCCGGCGCTCTGGAGCACCTTCGCGCGCGACTTCAACCCGCCCGCGTTGATGAGAACCTCGATGCCGTCGATGCTCACCCCCTCCATGAAGAGGCCGCACGTCGCGATGAGGCAGCGGATCCTGCCGGCGGCGAAGGCGGCCGTCCGCTCGTGCAGGATCGACCGGCCGGTTCCTCCGTGAACGAAGTCGGCGCTGGCGCCCGGGGCGCGCAGGAGCTCGCCGAGCCGCTCGAGGAGCTTCTCGCCGTGGCGGGTGTGCTCGACGAGGATCAGGACCGACCGCCCTGAAGCCGCTTGCCGGGCGGCGATCTCGGCCGCTCGCCCGTTGCGCTGCGCGTTCTCGACGATGAACTCGCGGTACAGCGTGTGGAAGGGCTTCTCGTGCATCTCCCCGCGCATGCGGCACCTCTCCACGCGGACATCGATGTCGCAGGCGTATCCCTTCTCGATGAGAAACCTCGCGGAGTACTTGCCTCCGGTGAGCGGAGCTCCGGCCAGCGCGTCGAGCACGACCTGGTCGGGGCCGCGGCGAAAGGGAACCGCGGAGAGGTAGTAGTGGTATCGCGGGTCGACGCGCCGGACGACATCGATGTAGGTCCTCGCCGCTGCGTGGTGTCCCTCGTCGAAGACGAGAACGCCATCCCGCCAGCGCCCGAGATCCACACTGTCCGCCTCGAGGCTCTGGACGAGCGCGGCGGTCAGGCGCTCCGGCCGGCGCGATCCATCGCCGATCACCCCCGGCTCCTCGCCGAGGTAGGACCTCAGGGCGCGGACCGTCTGGTGGAGCAGCGTGCGGGTGGTGACGACGTAGAGCGCCGGCAGCCCCAGCCGGGCGATGATCGCAGCGGCGAGGAGCGTCTTGCCTCCGCCGGTCCCCACGTCGACGAGACCGCGCCCCGTCCGGAGGGCGGACGCGACGACCTCCTCCTGGTACTCGCGCAGGGGGTGGCCCTGGAGCTGCCAGCCGTGGCGCCGGAGCGGCCGGCGGCGGCGGTCGCGCAGGCGGACGCGCACCCCGAGGCTCCGGAGCGCCCGCCGGACCGCGGGCAGAGCGCCGGTCAGGAAGCGATCATCCGTCGGGTCGTAGACGAGCACCGCGTCGCCGCCAGCGGTCTCGCCCCACGGCCCCGCCGCCGCGGCGCCGATCCCTCCACCCGTCCAGACGTGGGGATTCAGGGCCCGGAAGAGGAACTGCCGAGGGACCGGCCCCACGAGGCGAGACTCGATGTTTCCGAGCCTGATCTCTACAAGCTCATTTCTGAAAGGCATTTAAGGCAACCTTTCGACCGCGCTGGCCTGTTCTCTGAAAAGAACGCTTGTACTCTACAGAAAACACATTGTCAAGCCTCTTGTTCTCCAGAGCGAACAGGCTGTACCATGTGGCGAACCGTCCAGTGAGGAGCGCAGACCGGTGACTTCCGAGCAGCAAGCAGCCATGGCGGACCGCATCCGAGCCCTGCTCGATGCCCGAGGCGCGAGCCTCTCGCGGCTGGCGAAGGAGGCGGGCGTCGCCAAGGGCTACCTGTGGCAGATGCTCAGGGGGGAGGCGACCAACCCGGGGCTCGACGTGGTGCGGAAGATCGCGGCGGCGCTCGA
>JAFGKN010000157.1 GCA_016928605.1 Planctomycetota bacterium
AGGGTCGGCTCTGTCCACTTTCTGGACCCTGTCTGCGCCCGCCACACCCCTGTTTCCAACCCATACACTTCCGCGCTGGAGCGCCGTGGGACCGTTGCTGGCAAGGTCTTGTAAAGAAAAGGCTTAGGATTGTTCCCCGGCCGGTATGGTCTTTGCTGCTCCGGTACTCGATCACAGGAGTGTTGTGCCCATGACCATCCGCTCGAAACTCATCCTGGTGATGACGGCCCTCCTCGTCTCCTGCGCGGGCCTCTTCGTGCTCCTCCACCTGGAGGAGGGGGCGCGAGTCCGCGACGGGGTGAGGGTCTTTCTCCACGAGAGCCTCGAGAAGCTCAAGGAGGCTGCCGGCGCGCGCGGGGAGACTCGGCCGCTCGCGAGCGTGGCGCTCGGTCGGTCCTACGAGATCCTCGATTTCCACATCGCGCTCGGGCCGGGCGGGTGGGGGATCATCCTGGAGAGGGTCGAGGGGCCGCAGCTCGCGCCGGAGGTCTTCTCCGACGTCCCGGGCGCTGAGTTCCGCCGCGGCGAGAGCTCCGTGCTCGAGGAGGTGGATCCCGAGCGGGACGGCACGGTCATCCCTGACCTCTCGGTGCTCCACCACCTCGATGAGGACCCCATCTCACAGGCGCGGAGGGAGAGCCTTCCCCGGCAGCTGCTCATCGCCGGCGCCATCCTGCTCGTGGGCCTCGCCGCGATCTGGTGGATCACCGGCCGCATGACCGGCCCCCTCAAGGAGCTGACGGTCAAGATGCAGCAGGTGGCCGGCGGCGATCTCACTACCAAGGTGCAGCCCACGACCACTGACGAGGTGCGCGAGATGTCGGTGGCGTTCAACTCCATGGTCGACAGCCTCCGCGAGAAGCGGGAGATCGAGCAGTCGATGTTCCGCACGGAGCGTCTGACCGCCATGGGAAACCTCGCGGCGGGAGTGGCTCACGACATCCGCAATCCGCTCAACACCATAGGGCTCACCCTCGGGCACCTGCGGGACCAGTACGCGCCCGACGATCCCCGGGCGCGGGAGGGCTTTCTCCGCCACGTGGATGACATGAAGAAGGAGCTCGGCCGCCTGAACGAGCTGGTGAAGAACTTCCTCTCGCTCGCCCATCCGGACCGGGGCGAGACGGTGCGGTGCGATCTCCGCGAGATCGTGGAGGACTGCCTGCGCCTCTTCTCGAAGGAGGCGGAGTCCAAGGGCGTGACGATCGATGCTCGCCTCGAGGAGACCGACCCTCTCATCGCGAATCCCCGTCAGATGCGGGGCGCCGTGACGAACATCCTGATCAACGCACTGCAGTCGATGGAGCCCGCCGGCGGCCGGCTTCTCGTGTCGCTCGCGCGCAGCGGCGCACGCGGGAGCGGGAACGGATCCGAGGGGAGTGAGATCCTCCTGCGGATCGCGGACACGGGCTGCGGCATACCGCCGGATGATCTCGAGAGGGTCTTCCTCCCCTACTTCACGACGCGGCCGGACGGCACCGGCCTCGGCCTGCCCGTGGCTCGGGCGGCCGTCGAGGCGGCGGGGGGGCGCATCGAGGTGCGCAGCCGGCCAGCAGAGGGCACGGAAGTCGATATCATCGTGCCGGCGGCGGCCGCCGCGGCTCCGGAGCATCTCCGCAGCCTCGAGGAGGGGGTCTCGTGATGGACCAGCACCGCAGACATCCCTCCTTTCCCATCGAGGACAGACTGGATCTCGCGGCCGAGGGCGCCGTCGCGAGGCCGGTCGCGGGTCCTTCGGCCCGGGAGACGTCGGCGACGTCGCGGCAGGGCCAGGGACTGCGGGTTCTCGTCGTGGATGACGAGGAAGCGCAGAGGAACATCCTGGCCGAGATCCTCGAGGATGAGGGCTACCAGGTGGAGACGGCGAGCGGCCTCGCCGAAGCGCTGAAGCGCCTCGACGCTGACGGAGTCGACCTGGTGCTCTCCGACCTCAAGATGCCCGGAGGATCGGGCATCGACCTCCTCGATGCGGTCAAGGAGCGGGACGCCGACGTGGAGGTGATCCTGATGACGGCCTTCTCGAGCGTCGAGACGGCCGTCGAGGCCATGCGCAAGGGCGCCTACCATTACCTCCCCAAGCCCTTCGAGAAGCGAGATCTGCTCCGCTGCGTCGCCCAGCTCCGCGACGGCATCCGGTTGCGCCGAGAGAACCTGCGGCTGCAGGGCCTCCTCGCCGAGCGATTCCGCTTCGAGAACATGCTCGGCGTCTCCCCGGGCATGCAGGATGTCTTCCGCACGGTGGAGATGGTCCGCTCCAACTCGGCCACGGTGCTGATCCGTGGCGAGAGCGGCACCGGCAAGGAGCTCGTGGCTCGGGCCATCCACACCTCTGGCAGCCGGCGGGACCGGCCCTTCGTGGCGATCAACTGCGCGGCGATCCCGGAGATGCTGATCGAGAGCGAGCTTTTCGGCCACGAAAAAGGCGCCTTCACGGGAGCCCATTCCGCGAAGGTGGGGCGCTTCGAGGAAGTCGAAGACGGCACGCTCTTCCTGGACGAGATCGGCAGCATGAAGTACGACCTCCAGGCGAAGCTGCTCCGAGTGATCCAGGAGCGCGAGTTCCAGCGCATCGGCGGAAGCCGCATGATCAGATTCCGCGCCCGCATCGTGGCGGCGACGAGCCAGGATCTCGAGTACCTCATGAGCGAGAAGAGATTCCGCGAGGACCTCTACTTCCGGCTCAACGTGGTCCCGGTGGAGCTGCCTCCCCTGAGGGAGCGCGAGGGAGACCTGCCCCTTCTCGCCCACCACTTCCTGGAGAGGTTCGCCCGGGAGCTGGGCAAGTCGACGAAGGCGTTCGATCCGCGGGTCCTCGACCTCCTCGAGGAGTACGACTGGCCGGGGAACATCCGCGAGCTCGAGAACGTCATCCAGCGCATGGTGGTTCTCGCCGATCCCTCCGTCGATACGATCGAGCCGGAGATGCTGCCCGCGCCCATCCGGCGTCAGGCGCGCGCTCGGCAGGAGTCCGCCGCGGCCGGGGCGGGCGCGCAGGAGACGCAGCCCAGGGGTCGGAGCGCGGTCTCGTCTCCGTCTGGCAGAGAAGCCGGGGACATCGATTCGGAGACTTCCGCGGTACATCCAGAACGTCCAGCAGCCCATCCAGGGGATGGAGGAGCGCCGCCGTCGGCCGCCTTCGTGCTGCCTCCGGAGGGCTTGAGGCTCTCCGATCTGGAGGCGAACCTCATCCGGCAGGCGCTCGAGCGAGCCGAGGGGCGGCTGGAGCCGGCCTCGCGGCTGCTGGGAATCACCTACAAGACGCTGCAGTACCGGGTGAAGAAGTACGGCCTGCAGGCCTATCAGAAACAAGAATCCGCGATCTCGAAGGAAACCAGTTCACATAGCTGAGGTCAACATCCAATGAGTTCCGCAGTCAAGGCAGCCCTGATCAGCGCCGTGCTCATCGTGGCGATCATCGCCGGGTACTTCGTCTTCGTCGGGCCGGATGCGCCCCCCGGACGCACCGGTCCCGCCGAAGAACCGATCGTCGTGGGCCGCGTAGGCGTCGAGCCAGAGCCGAGCGCGCGGCCGCTGATCGGCCAGAGCAGCGCCGGCGAGGATGTCCAGATCATCCTGCGCGTGAGGGTGCAGGAGAAGGAGAGCCAGCGGAAGCTCCTGCTTTCCCGCCTGCGGATCCTCCGCATTCCCGATGGCGACACCCGGAGCCAGCTGGTGGAGGAGCTTCCCCGCGAGGGAGCCCAGCGTGGAGGTGATTTCGAGACTCAGCTCGGCCCCGGCGTCTATCACCTGGAAGCGAGCTGCAAGGGGTACGCCGGCGTCAAGCGGTCGGTGACCCTCGTCAAGGGACAAGAGCCGGACGTCGTCGTCCTGGAGCTGGAGCGCGGGAACTCGATCTCCGGGCGGATCCTCGCTCGAGGAGGCGCGCCGATCGCCGGGGCGGAGGTCTACGCGTTCCAGGACCTCGGGTCCCCCGATGCCGACCTCGAGGAGACCTTGAAGAGCCTCATCGAGCTGGAGGACCAGGTCCGCGAGATGCAGGCGCGGAGCCGGCGCGGGCCCGATGCCGTGAGCGGCTCCGACGGCTACTACCAGATCGACGGCCTCAGCCCGGTCTGGTACACGGTCCGCGCGACGGCCGGAGGCTACTCGCCCGAGGAGAAGAAGTGGGTGCCGGCGCCCAGCGAGAACGTCGATCTCACGCTCGCCCAGGGCGGCGCCTTCGAGGGCTCCGTCGTCGAGGCGGGCAGCCGGCGGCCGATCGCGGGCGCGGAGGTCAGCGCCTACGTCGAGCTGGAGGATGGCGGGCTGTTCGACGTGATCCTGGCGAAGGCGAGGCCTCCGGTGGGGAAGGCCGTCAGCGTCGCCGAAGGGGCGTTCCGGTTCACGCAGCTCGGCGCCGGGCTCTACAACTTCGTCGTCCGAGCCCCCGGATACCAGGAATTCACAGAGATGAAGTTCCGGATCTACCCCGGCGAGAACCCTCCAAAGGTCTTTGAATTGACCCCCGGCTCCGTCATCCGCGGGATCGTCCGCGGTCCCGATGACGAGCCGGTGGTGGGCGCGAAGGTCAAGGCGACTCAGATCGGCGGCGGGGGAAGCCCGCGCGACCAGGTCTACATCACGTTCGACGATGACAGCGTCCAGACGGACGAGGCCGGCGCCTTTCTCTTCAACACTCTGAAGGGCGACAAGTACATGCTCATCGTCTTCCACCAGGACTACCAGTCCGTCCAGCGAAAGGACGTCCAGCCGACCGGTGACGAGATCGTGATCAAGCTCGATCGCGGCGGCGAGCTGGAGGGCATCGTCCTCGATGCCAAGACGGGGCAGGGCATCCCCGGAGCCGCGGTGGCCATCAGCGATGTCGCGAACCTCTCCAAGGAGACGGTGACGGACGAGAACGGCGAGTACTACCTCTCCGGCCTCAATCTGGACTCGCGGCACCTGATGGTGCGGGTCAAGGCCCCCGGCTATGCCCGCGATCGCCGCAAGCCCCAGATCTCCTCGGGCCGCAGGGCGCGCGAGGACTTCGAGCTGAAGCGGACGGCGACCGTCGAAGGGCGCGTGCTCCTCAGCGACGGCAGCCCGCTCGCCGACTGCCGCGTCGAGGTGCGCCAGACGGATGCCGGCTCGCAGCGGGTCGTGGGGCACGCCACATCCGATGAAGAGGGCAACTATCTCGTCACGGATGTCGAGCCGGGGACGGAGATGCGTGTCCGCATCCGGCGCAAGGCATTCCTGGACTCCTTCAGCGAGTCGTTCAGCGCGGAGCCCGGCGAACGGATCCGGGTCAACGACCTGGTCCTGCAGCTCGGCGGCGAGGTGCAGGGGACGGTCACCGACATGGAGGGGCGCCCGATCTCGGGCTGCATGGTGACGGCTCGCCGGCCTCAGAACACCGATATCTCTCCGGGCGACGATCCCACTGTCCAGACAGACGCGAGCGGCGTCTACCTGATCCGCGGCCTGGAGGCGGGGAGCATCCATCTGCTCTTCAAGGCGACCGGCTACGTCGATCATGTCCTGGAGGGAATCCAGGTGATCGAGGGCCAGCGCAACTACAAGGCTGAAAACAACGTCAAGCTCGATCAGGCCGGGATCATCGAGGGGCGCATCGTCAGCCGTGACGGAAGCCCCGTGACAGGCGCCGAGGTCCTCGTGCAGGACTTCGCCGATGGGCTCAGGCAGCACCGGACGATCAGCGATCCGGCGGGACGCTTTCGGATCGGGACGATCGAGTCCAAGGAAACCGTCAACATGGAAGTGCGCCACGACGAGTACCGCGAGATCGCGGTGGAGGGCGTCAAGGTGGGCACTCGCGATCTCCACGTGATCCTGGATCCTCTGGGCAGGCTCCGGGGCTCCGTGGTGGACTCCGACGGAAATCCCGTGATGTCCTTCACCGTGCACCCGCAGTTGCAGGAGGGAGCTTCGCCGACGAATCGGCCCCGCCCCAAGACGTTCAACACCACCGATGGGCGTTTCGACTATGGAGGGCTGGCGGACGCTGCCTACGATGTTCACGTGCGCTCGCCGCAGTACTCGGCCGCCAGCGTGAAAGGGATACGGGTGGAGGCTGGAGACGTCGTCGATCTCGGACGGATCGTCCTGGAGCTGGGGGGCATCATCGAGGGGCGTGTCGTCGAGAAAAGCACCGGCCGGGCCATCGCCGGGGCGAGCGTTCGGATCGTGCAGGGCATCAACATGTTCGCCGACCGTGCCTCCGCGGATGCGAAGCCCCTCCAGATGACGAGGGAAGACGGCTCCTTCCGCTTCACCGGCCTGAAGGACGGGAGCCTCACGGTGGAGGTGAAGCATGCGGACTACATGCCCGAGACGCTGTCGAGCGTGAACACTCAGATCGCCGAGACGTGCCGGGGGATCGTGGTCGAGCTCGGAGTGGGCGGCGAGATCTATGGGGCCGTCACCGACGAGACGGGCGCCGCGCAGAAGGGGATGACGGTCTACTTGATGAACCGCGGCGGAGAGCGATTCAACCGGACCGCCACAGCCGATGACCGCGGCGCCTTCGTCTTCCGAGGCGTTCCCCCCGGACGCTATCTCGTCAAGGCCCACCGCTTCGGGCGCATGGCCGCGGGCGGCGGCCAGCAGCCGCTGACGGGGGAGCTGGAGGTGGATCTGGAGGCGGGCACGAGCGTCGAGGTCTCGCTCCTGGTGACGCGGAACTGATCCGCGGGCGGCGCGAGGCCGCCTCCGCGGGTCTGCAGCCGCGGGTGCGGGCCGGGTCCGCTCCCGGGAAGGCGCGATCGGAGCTTGCAGAGTCGCCGCAGGCCGGCACCACGCCTCCGGCAGCCGGCGCCGGCGAGCGCTGTTTCGCCGGCCGTTCGGGTTTCCGGAGGGACTCCGGCGAGCAGGCGCCTCGGGGCTGATGGGCGTTCCTCCCGGGCGCAGGCTGGTCCTGCCGGGGGGCGTCTGGCGCTCCGGCGGTGCCTGAGAGGTCGCGGTTCTCGTCGCTCCCGGAAAATCGTCCTGAAAATCGTCAAGGAAATCGGGACCGCCAGCCGATAAGCTAGCTGTACAGAGAACCGCCCATCCTGAACGACGGGCCTCGACGGAGCGAGGCTTCCAGGGGGATGAGCCCTCGAGAGGGGGCATCCCCGCCGGACGCTTGCTGCACCGCTCGCGACCGGTTTTGCCTGAAAACTGACGGTTTCCACACGATTCGACAGGGAGGGGAAGATGGAGATCCAGGGCCCTGGCGGAGTTTCCGGCCCGAACCGACTGGAACCCCATCATGTTCCGCTGCGGGGAAGCGATGCGACAGGAGAGCTCGGTCCCATCCGCGACCGCGTCGAGATCTCCGAGCAGGCCAAGCTGCTCGAGAAGCTCTCCCAGATACCGGCCGTCCGCTTGGACTTGATCCAGGAGCTCAAGCGGCTCATCGAGGCCGGCGAGTACGAGACGCCCGAGAAGGTGGAGGTCGCCGTCGCGAAGCTGCTCGAGGAGTTCTGATTCCTCCCCCTCCCCGGCAGCTGACGAGCCGAGAAAGGCGTCGCCGTGAGCAGATCCGGATGGCCAGCCGGGTGCGGAGCGCTCGTCTTCGAGCCGCACCTCGAGGAGCGCGTCTGGGGCGGGCGGGAGCTCGCCCGGCTGGGCAGGTCCCTCCCGGAAGGTGTCTCCGTCGGAGAATCGTGGGAGGTCTCCGCGATCCGAGGCCGCGCGAGCGTCGTCGCGTCCGGGCCGTGGCGCGGGCTGCCCTTCGACGAGGTCCTCGCCTCCCACTCCTCGGCGATCCTGGGAGACGTTCCCAGCCTCGTGGCTCCGTTCCCCCTCCTGATCAAGCTGCTCGATGCGCGCGAGCGGCTCTCCGTGCAGGTTCATCCCGGGGACGAGGAAGCGCTGGCGATCGAGGGTCCCGGAGAGGGGAGCGTGGGCAAGACCGAGGCGTGGATCATCCTCGCCGCCGATCCCGGGGCGGAGATCGTCCACTCGCTCGCGCCGGGTGTGGAGCCGGACGAGCTGTACCGGCGGCTCGAGGGGCTCGGCGGACGTCCGCTCGCTCCGGATCTCGAGCGCTCGCTGCTGCGGTGGATCCCCGTGCGCGCCGGCGACGTGATCTTCGTGCCGGCCGGCACCGTCCATGCCGTGGGGGCGGGCGTGGTCCTCGCCGAGGTCCAGCAGAGCTCCGACCTCACGTACCGGATCTACGACTGGGGGCGCCGGGATGCCTCGGGGCGGGGCCGAGGCCTCCATATCGACAAGGCCCGCAAGGTGCGTCTGAGCGAGGGAGTTCCTTGTCCCTACAAGCGCCTCGGCGATCTGCCGTCGGATGAGGAGGCGGTCTCGCTCGTGGAGTGCGAGCCTTTCCGCTTCGAGAGGATCCTGTTGAGGGAGGGACGGCCGCGCACCCAGGCGACGGCCTGCGAGTCGGGCCGGGGGTTCCACATCCTCCTGGGATGGAGCGGGCGGGCGCTCTGCGAGGGGCCGGGAGGGGACCGGCTCGAGCTCGGTCCCGCCTCCATCGCGCTCCTGCCCGCCGCGCTCGGTGAGTACCGGCTCGCGGCTCTGGAGGGGGGCGCCGTCCTGATCCGGATCGAGGGGAGTCGGCCGCGCTGATTCAATCCTTCCCGAAGCTCCTCTCAGGTGTTAGCATCGCACTCTCCCCGCAGCGCCCAGGAGCGGGCGAGGAGCGGCACGGGTCTCTGCTCGCGCCGGCGCCAGCGGCCGCGGCTCGCGGGCGCCCCGCGGGGGACTGTACCGCTGCACAGCGGAAGATCGCCGCGTTGGCTCCGGCCGCGGAGCACGGCGGGGCCACGGCCTCGAGCGCGGGCTCGACGGACGGCCGACGGGTCGCGGATTCAACGTATCAACAGGGAGAGATGGCATGGCGGAGCGGCGTGGAGCGGCTGCCCCTGGCGGGGGAGCGGCGAGGAGACAGAGCATGAACTCCGGAAGAAGAGCCCAGCGGGGAGGAAGGCCGTCGCGAGGCGCGCCCGCCTCCCGCGCCGCTTCGCAGAAGCCTTCCCCGGCGGTCATCATCATGATCGTCCTGCCCGTGCTGGGCATCGCCGGCATGGGCGGATACCTCCTGATGAACAAGGA
>JAFGKN010000158.1 GCA_016928605.1 Planctomycetota bacterium
GCGGCGAGCCGACGAACCCGAAGAGCATCGCGGAAGGCCTCCTCCTCAACGTGCGCATGGTCAACGCCACGTTCGAGGACCGCAACCCCGAGACCTGCCCCAAGGGCTTCGATCCCGAGAAGAACACCGCCGCCTTCATCGCGAAGATCCCCGAGTACGTCGCCTGCGGCGTCAACGCCTTCACGCTCTGCCTCCAGGGCGGCTTCCCCGGATACGAGGGAGCCATCAACTCCGCCTACGAGCCTGACGGCAGCCTCCGCCCCGGCTACATGCAGCGCGTCGCGAGGGTGATCGAGGCCTGCGACCGAGCGGGGGCCGTGGTGATCCTCGGCTGCTTCTACCAGCGCCAGGATCAGATCCTCAAGGACGCCGACGCGGTCCGCAGGGCGGTCGCCGGCACCGCCGAGTGGATCCGCAGCCGCGGCTACACGAGCATCCTGCTCGAGATCGCGAACGAGTTCCCCCACGCCGGATTCGACCACAAGCTGATCCAGGACGAGCTCGAGATCCGCCAGCTCATGCAGCTCGCGAGGAAGACAGCCCCCGGCCTGCTGGTCTCGGCGAGCAGCCTCGGCAACGGCCGCACCGCCTTGCCGGTCGCGACCGAGAGCGACTTCGTGCTGCTGCACTTCAACGGCATCGACGTCGACACGATCTTCCTCCGCGTCGCGACGATGAGCAAGTTCTCCAAGGCGCTCGTCTGCAACGAGGACGACAAGACGGGCGAGAAGGGAGCGCAGGCGCTCGAGGGCGCGGTCTACTCGATGTGCTCCTACGGATACATGAACAAGCAGAAGAACCAGTACTACCCCTTCGAGTTCGACGGCGCGGCCGACGATCCGCCGGTCTACGCCAAGTTCAAGGAGCTCTCCTCTCCGCAGTGAAAAAAAACGACCGGAGATCCTTCCGCGCGGGAGGGATCTCCGGTCGATGGCTCTCGGGCTCTCGCCGCGCCGGAAGGTCGCGGCGAGGAGAAGCGGATCAGTCGCGGCCCGGAATCGGGAAGACATCATCCGGAGGCGCCACGACCTCGCCCTTCTCGAAGTCGAGCGCCGTCGGCTTCAGCGTCAGGTCGTAGTAGGCTCCGCCCGGCTCGACGAGGTCCTTCCACTCGACCCGCTTGCCGGTGTAGGTGGCGATGCGCCCCATGATCGCCGTCATCGTCGAGGTCGCCACGTTGTACGCCTCGTTGATCGGGTCCTCCTTCAGGATGCCCCAGAGCAGGTCGATGTGCTCCTGCACGTAGGGGTTCCCGTCGAACGGGCAGCCCTCCGGGAAGACCTGCGGATCGCTGGGCTTCTTGTTCTGCGCGATGTCCTTCTCGCCCACGAGGTGCTCGTAGACGCCGCCGTCCGTGCCGTTGATCTGGCGGCACATGCTGTGGATGTGGACGCCCTCGGGGAACTCGAAGTCGACGCTGTGGAAATCGAACTGGTTGCCGGTCTTCCGGCGGGCCCGCATGCCGAAGCCCAGCGCGCGGATCGGATGCGTCCCCAGGTACCAGTTCATGATGTCGAGGTTGTGGACGTGCTGCTCGACGATGTGATCGCCCGACATCTCGGTGAAGCTCACCCAGTTGCGCACGAGGTACTCGGCATCGCTCCAGCTCGCATCCCGATCGCGCTTCCAGAGCGCGCCGCCGCACCAGTAGACCGACCCGCCGCGGATCTTGCCGACCGCGCCCTCCTGGACGGCGCGGGCCGTCTCGCGGTAGTTGCGCTGGTGGCGCCGCTGCGTTCCTGCGACCACGCACAGCCCCTTCTTCTTGGCGACCTCGCCGGCCTCCATGATCTTCCGCGCCCCTGGCGGATCCACGGCGACCGGCTTCTCCATGAAGACGTGCTTGCCCGCCTCGATGGCCGCCGCGAGGTGGACGGGCCGGAAGTTGGGAGGCGCCGCCGTCAGCACGATGTCGATGTCGGTGTCGAGCAGCTTCTTGTAGCCGTCAAAGCCGACGAAGACGCGCCCCGGCGGGATCTTGCCGATCCCGCGCGCTCCGCCGGTGCGGTCCTCGAAGGCATCGGCCACGCCGACGACCTCGATGTCGACGCCCAGCTTCTCGGCGGCGGCGAGATGGTCGCGCAGCGCGCCGGTCCCCCGGCCGCCGCTGCCGACCAGGCCCACCTTGAACTTCCTCTTCTCCCCGCCGATCGCGGGAGCGCCGAGGACGGACAGGCTGCCGGCCGCCAGAGAGGTCGCCATCGCCCTCTTGATGAACTCTCGTCTCGTCGCTACGCCCTTCGTCTCTGCCATCGAGAAACTCCTTCCAACAGTAGATCCACTCCGGTGGTGGTGAGTTCTTGCCTCGCTCGCTTTTCAGGACCCCACGCTCGCCGCGAGCCCAGGGACGAGCGGCTCGGGCCAACCGTGGCCACCATCACAAGCTATGCCCATCTGGCTGTCAAGGACCAGGTGCGCATTATGGCCCTCTCTCGCGGCCGAGCCGGCCGGATCGAGGAGCCGCGGTGCGTCCGCGCGCGAGGAGGCGTCACACCTCGAAGGGCCAGGCGACGATCGGGAGACCGTCCACCGCCAGCTCGGCGGCGGTGGCCACGTCCGTGATCTTCAGCTCGGCGAGCTGGATCTGCAGGTCGCGGGGATCCTTGCCCCCGCCCCCTCCGCTGCTGCAGCCGAAGCTCGCGGCGAGGGAGACGGCCAGAGTGGCGCAGAGGGCCGCCGGCGCCAGCCTGCGCAGGGAAAGGAGAGCGACGCCGTGCCGCAGCGACCGCGACGCAGCCAGGGCGAGAAGGAGTGCGGCGAGGCACGCAAGGGCCGGACCGAGCGCCAGCGGAGGCAGGAGGCCCGCCGCCTCCGCGACAGGCTCCCCGAGGCGCAGGACGAGGAACCAGGTCTCGAGCGCGCCGCCCGGCTGGACGGTGCCCGCATCGGCGAAGACGAC
>JAFGKN010000783.1 GCA_016928605.1 Planctomycetota bacterium
GCGTCGTTGTGGCTGCCGGTGATCGAGATGCCTCCCGCGGTCCCCAGCTCGCGCACCGCGAAGGAGACGAGCGGGGTGGGGCAGACGCCCATGTCGATCACCTCGCAGCCGGGCGAGAGGAGCCCCGCGATGACCGCCGAGCGGAGCATGACGGAGGACCGGCGCGTGTCCCTGCCGATGACCACCGGCCCGCCATCGCTCCAGGTCCCGAACGCGCAGGCGAAGTTGACGATCAGCTCCGGCGTGAGCGCGTCTCCCACCACGCCGCGGACCCAGGATGTGCCGATCTTCAGGTCCAGCATGATTCATGCTCCCGAGGCCGAGAATCGAGCGATCGCGCGCCGCGTCTCCGCCTCCTTCTCGCGGAGCCTCTCGAAGAGCGTCAGCTGCGCCATGGCCCTCACCTTGTTCAGGTCGGGGGGATCGACGCCGCTCAGCTTGAAGTAGCTGTCCCCCCGGAGGTAGTCCGCGAGGAAGCGGATGCCGAGCTCGAGGGCGATGATCTGGACTCCCTCGGGCATGAGGGACACCTCCTCGGGCGTCACCTCGCGCGCCGCGGCGAGGAATCCCCGCGCCAGCGCCTCGTAGATCTCCATGTCCACCTGGACGCGCTCGAGGTTCCTCTCCTTCTCGCCGGCCACGTTCGCGAGCGAGCGGACCATGTCTCCCCAGTCCGCGAGCCAGGTGTGCGGCATGATGGTGTCGAGATCGATCAGGGACAGGGCCTGCCCCGTCCGCGTGCTGAAGAGGAAGTTGTCCAGCTTCGTGTCGCCGTGGATCGCCACCCTGCGGATGCGGCCGGTCTCCATGCCGCGCAGGAGCGTCAGGCCGAAGTCCCTCTCCGCCAGCGCGAGCTCGATGAACCTCCGCAGCTGCGGATCGCCGCGCCGCCGCTCGTGCTCGGCCTCCGGGAGGTGAAGGAGGAAGTGCTGCTGCGTGCTGTGGCGCAGATCCTCGTCCTGGGGGAGAAGTGGCTCGGCATCCTCGGCGCTGCGGCAGCCCTGCAGCACGGCCTCGAGCTGGTCGTAGTACAGGCGGGTGTCGCGGTATCCCGGAAGCGGGCTCGCGAGGGCCGAGATGTCCATGCCGGATGTGAGATCGCCGTAGATCGCGAGGCCGCAGCCGGCCTCCTCCGCGACCCTCAGGCGCTCCTCGCGGCTCGAGATCTCGGCGAGGCTCTTGTAGGTGCGGCACTCGGAGATCTTGACCATCAGCCTCCAGAAGGAGACGCCGCGCCGGCTCGCCGCTTCCAGGTAGGGCTCTCCGCCGCGGGTCGGCACCAGCGTGATCGTCTCCCACTGGCGTCCCGCGGGCACGAGGCCGCGCTCGAGATTCCTCCTCTGGGCCTCGAGCGATGCGATCATCGCCGCCATCACGCTGCGCGGCCGCGTGAAAACCTGCTGGTTGATCCGTTGGAGGAGGTACTCGCAGGCAGGCTCTCCGCGGCCGCTCTCGATGAGGAACGTCTGCTGGTTGATGTTGCCCTTCTCGGGAAAGTCGAAGGCCTCGACGGGGGAAGGCAGGCGGAAGCGGGACGCGACGCGCGCCGCGAGCGCCAGGGGGTACTCGTCGGTGCCCGGATCGGGCGGGGCATCCTCGGAAGCGCCGCGCGGGCAGTCCTTCTCGGTCAAGGGGGCGATCTCCTTCGAAGCGCCGTCATCGTCGCGTCAGCCGCGGGTTTCACGAGTTCTCGTGCACCTGACCGGCGCTTAGGCTAACACGATCGCGTGGTTTTTCTCCCCTCAAAAGATACGGACGCTCAGCGTTGCAGGGCGCTCGCGGGTGAGGACCGCGGGCGCTGCCGGATCGCGAGGTCGGCGAGGCCGACATCGATGTACTGGCCGCCGCCCGTCTGTCGGCAGTGGACCGCGATCACGTTCCGCCCCTTCCGCAGCGCGGAGCGCAGGCGCGGGGCGATCGCGACCGCGTGCTCGTCGGCGACGTATCCGCCCAGGACCGCGACCCGCACGCCGTTGATGTGCACCTCCGCGTCCTCGTCATGGTGGATCACGAGGTGAAGGCGCTCCGCCCCAGCGCCCTCGAGATCGAACGCCTGGCGGAGCCAGATGTCGGACGTTGTCCAGGCGGTCCGCGCCGCGCGCGAGGGGATGTCGCTCGTCCCGAACGGGGCGGGCGCGGCCATCCACGGCGCGTCGTCGAAGTCCGGCTGCTGCCAGCCCTCCCCGGGGCGCTCGGTCGTGAACCGCCACGTCCTGGGAGCCGCGCGCGAGGTGGGGAGGATCTCCCTCAGCTCGCCGAAGGAGAACTCGCGCACCAGATCGAGCTCGTCCGGCGCGTACGGCCGTCCGTCCGCGCGGAATACATCGTGCTGCCAGATCTCCGGCATCGGATCTCCGGCCCGCGAACCCCACGGCATGTAGGTCTGCGTGCGGCCGGCGACGAGGCCCCAGTGGTACCAGCCGATCTCGCGCGCGGCGAAGAGCGGCAGGATGCGCTCGAGCGTGTTGCCGCTCTGGCGGTGGAGGAACTCGGTCGCGACGAGAGGGCGGCGGGATTTCGCGAGGATCTCGATCTTCGCGCGGACTCCATCCACCCGGTCGTAGGCGTGCAGCGAGACGATGTCGGAGAGCTCAGCGAGCCGGCGCGACATCCGGCTCTCGAAGCCGGTCCAGACGCCGATCGTGAGCGGCTGCGAGGGCGATTCGATCCTCGCCCAGGCGAATGCGGCCTCGGCGAGCGGCAGGCTCGTCTCTCCCATCGAGGAGTTGCCCGGCTCGTTGTAGAGGTCCCAGATCAGGATGCGCCGGTCGTCGCGGAAGCGGCCGGCGATGTCCCGGACGTACCTTTCGAGCTCGGGCCAGACGGCGCGGTCGGCCACCCTCTTCA
>JAFGKN010000784.1 GCA_016928605.1 Planctomycetota bacterium
CCATCTCACGACCTCCGGATCGAGCCGGCGCGGCCGCTCAGCCCTTCCGAGCAACCTCGAGCCGGCGATGCCATTGTAGGGGAGGCCATCCCGGAGGCACCAGCGCTTTTCTCCCCGCCGGCCCGACGGCGAACGGCGAGGACGCCAGCGCCCCACGACGCACCGCGCACGCCCGCAGCGATGCGGCACCCTCCTCCTCTGCCCCGACCCGATCGGCGAGACGAGAACTCAGCCTTCGGCCGGTGGCTCTTCGGCCGGCGGCTCTTCAGCGGGAGGTTCTTCCGCCGGCGGCTCTTCCTCCGCCGGGGGAGGCGGAGCATCGGGATCCACAGCGGTCACGGCGATCTCGAAAGGATCTCTCTCGGGCGTCGCCGCGTCCTGGTCGAGGACATTGCCCGCCAGATCGACGGCATCGCTCGCGGCGCTCACCGCGACCGTGGAGCCTACCGGCCATCCTCCATCGGGCGGCTCGATCTCGATCTGCGACACGCCGGAGCCGAGGTGCACGAGGTCCTGCCCCACTCCCGCCAGCTCCGCGCCGTCGACCAGCACGCTGACGCGGCTGCCGTCGTCGAGCCACTCGCTGAAATGGATCACGATGAGATCGCCGAAGGCCAGCTCTCCTCCGTCCGCGACGCTGCTCGAGACGACCGCCGGCGGCGTGGTGTCGACCGGCCTCTGCTCGATGGCGAAGAATCCGAACGTGCGGATCCTGTCGACCTCGAGGTAGAGGTTGCCGCTCAGGACACCCTCCGGCAGGTGGATGGCGAAGCACTCCAGGCGGCTCTGCAGGAGGACATCCTCCGGGCAGAGATCCTCATCGGAGATATACTCGAGCGATCCCCCGCGGGTCCCGTTCCAGTAGACGATCGGCGAGCTCCCGATCTGCGCGCCGCGGCCGGTCACTCTGCGGCTCGAGGGGAGCACGATCGTCTCGTCGAGCGAATCGATGAACGGAGTCGGCCGGAAGGGGAATCCGCCCTGCGCCTTGTTCTCGAGGTCCTTCACGGTCACCGAAACCTCTCCCGCCAGGGCGGTGGGCACCCGCGCGATGATGAACCGCCGGTCGATGCTGTCGTACTCGAGCGTCCGCGCCTCGACTCCGCCGAACATCACCTGCCCGTTGAAGAGGTTCTCGCCGCGGATGAGGATCTCGTCCCCGGCGTACCCTTCATTCGGCTCGATGCTGTGGACGATCATCCCGCGCTCGCCCGGGACGGCGGGATCCGCCTGCGTGTAGAAACGGCTCGAGACGTCATCCTTGTCGACGACGATGTCCTCAAGATCCCTCGAGGTCTTGGGGATGAAGATCGTGTAGAAGGTGTCGTTCAGGAGAGGCTCGAGCGGGACGAACTCGAGCTGCGTGGTGTCGGGCAGCGGCCGGAGGAAGAGCGTGCCGCGGACGCCGCCCTGCTCGCGCGAGATGCCGCGCACGAGCTTGAAGTCGATCGAGCTCAGGTCCATCCGAACCCCGAACGTCACCACCACCCGCGTCACCTCGGGCACATTGCGCTGGCCGTTGCGCGGCGAGTAGGTGACGGTCGGAGGAAACGTCGAGAGGAGGATCGAGCTGACCCGGATCGTCTCGAAGTCGGTCACAGGATCGGTGAAGACGGTCCGCTCGACCACTTCGCCCGCTTCGGCGCCCGGCTCCTCAACCACCTCGACACCTCGCTCGATGACCGGCAGCCGTGCTGCCGTGCTCACGAACTCGAAGCGGAAGTCCAGCGGCGAGATGACCTGGAGCCTCAGCAGCGTGTCCGGCCACACGGGCATCGACGGGATCTCGAACCGCCCGTCCTCATCGCTCCGCGCCGAGTACCCTCCCTGGGTGAAGACCTGATAGCCGCCGACCGGCTCGTTGCCGCTGCCGATCACGCGGCCGACGATGGTCGTCG
Source organism: Planctomycetota bacterium (assembly GCA_016928605.1). GTDB lineage: Bacteria > Planctomycetota > UBA8108 > UBA8108 > UBA8108 > JAFGKN01. The sequence continues at coordinate 1,899 of JAFGKN010000784.1, forward strand.
TCGGGTGCGCCACCCGCGGCAGCGCCAGGAACGTCCCGTGCCCCGTGATGCTCGCGCCTGCCGTCCGGATGCCCTCGGGGTCGACCTCGAGCTCTCCGGCCATCGACCAGAGCCCCGTCTCGGGATCGAGATAGGCGAGGTCGAGCACCGAGCCCGGCGCGAGCCCGTCCGCGTTGGGAAGCGAGAGCGCGACGGGCCGATCGAACAGCAGTCCCTCCGGGCCGACGGTCAGCGCCATGCGCCCCAACCGCCCGTCGGGAGGAGGCACCGGCAACCTGTCGGTGGCCATGCCGAGGAGCAGGATCCGCTCGTCGCTCTCCGGTGGGAAGGTGACGAGGGTCCCCGCGGGCAAGGTGAGCGACAGACCGGGCAGGGACGGATCGTCGACGATCGTATCGTCGAGGACAGGATTCTCCGGCAGGCTCGCCGGGTAGCCATCCTCGAAGAACTCGAGGAAGAACGGCCGCGCGATCTCGAAGCTTTCGTCTTCGGTCTTTCGCGCGAGCGCGCCTGCGCCATCCGCCGTTGTCTTGCCTTTCCTCGGCACCGCCGGCACCCCCGCGGCGCTGGCGCGGGGGCCGCCGGGAATCGCGATGCGTACGACGTAGGATGCCTGCGCCGTGCCGCCGACGAGGATCCGCGGATCGTCGCTATAGACGACGACCGTGAACGTCCCGTTGCCGGCCGTCAGCGCGCTGCTGCCCGTGCCCAGGGCCTCGACGGGAACGCCGCCCAGCGGCTCGCCCCGCACATCGAGCACGCGTCCCGAGATCTTCACCTCGCCGGGGGCGATGCCGGACTTGCCGCCGCCTCCGTCGCTGTCGCAGGAGCTGACTGCCGCCAGGAGGCAGAGGATGAGAACGGATCTCAGCAGGCTGCTCGGTTGCTTCGTCTTCATCAGTTTCCTCGTATCTCTCCGCGCGCCTTGAGCCAGAGCCGCAGCCGCGCCACCGCGTCGGCCCGGTCCGCCGGAGCAGCGCCGGGATCGAAATCGAATTCGGGGGGAAGCTGAGGCTCCTTCTGCAGAAAGCGCCAGGCGAGTGCCCGAAGGCCCTCATCGGCATCCGTCAGCGCGTCGGCCAGGAACCCGGCCTTTCGAGGGTGCCGGCTGCCGCCGATCGTGAACAGGAACCGCGCTCGGATCTCGGGATCCTTCTCGCTCTTGTACTGAGCGGCGAAGAGCTCCACGACCTCATTGTCCGGCCGCCTGTCCGGCGGCCCGCGGAGGATCTCGGTGGCGATGCGGCGCTCTTGGAGCACAGGGCTGGTGACCTTGTCGCGCAGCACCGCGACGACCCGAGGATCATCCAGGAACACCTCGAGCCCCTCCGCGGCCATCCTCACGTCGCCGAGGTCCTGCAGGGCGAGGTAGCTGAAGAGGTACTCGATGGCGCGGCGGTCGCGCCAGTCCGCGAGACACCTCGCCAGCACCACCTCCGCCCGGGGGTTGTTGATCTTCTTCTCCATCAGGAGGCCGAGGCAGACGTTGATGCCCTGCTCCCGCGGAAGCTGCTTGAGGCGGTTGTAGGCTTCGCGCCGCTTCTCGTTGTCGTAGCTTCCCAGATCCCCGATGAGTGTGCTGTTTTCCTCCAGAAACTCCGTGAGCGTCAGCTCCTTCTCCTCGGACGAGGAGCACGAGCAGGCGAGCAGCGCCGCAGCGAGCAGCGCCGAGACCGTCAGTCTCTCCAGGAAGCGGTTCAC
>JAFGKN010000159.1 GCA_016928605.1 Planctomycetota bacterium
CCGTGCACCAAGCTCGTCGCGACGAGCTGCACGCTCGCGATCCCTCGCGACGCGGCCGGAGCCTGTCCGTAGGTGACGCCGTGACCCGCAAGCCGATCCTGGTCTACGATCTCAACGATCCAGGCGTCGAGCGCGCGTGCATCGCGACGCGGAACGCGATCACGCGGGATCCCTGTCCGCACGGCTACACCTGGCGGTGCGAGCGGGTGATCGAGCGCTACGTGTTCCAGACGGACTCGGCGGTGGAGTCGGACCTCCTCGGAAAGGCACTCCCCGACAGATGACTCTCCTCCTCTCCATCGTGGTCATGGTCTGGATCATCGCGGACCTCGTCCCTCCACCGCCACCGTGGCGCATGGTGCTCGGGCTCGCCCTGGTGGTGCTCGTCCTCCTCGGGCTACTCGGCGTCATCCATCTCCCGGGGCGTGCGTGACCGCCCTCGTCGCCCAGCTCGTCGCCGTCGCCTGTGCCGAGCTCGGGCTACCCGCGGCCGTGACGCGGGCGATCGTGGACGCGGCGGTGCAGATCGCGGCGATGATCCCCATGGCCCGGCTCGAGTCGATGATGTTCGCAGTGATGCGCGAGGGGGCGAAGTGGCTCATCTCCCGGCCGCCGGGCCCGGACTCGACCGCCCCCGATCTCGGCGGGAACGTGCCGGCGGAGCGACCGCCGATCGAGCTCGAACAGCCGCCGGGCGATCCGGATCCCCTGCCGTGAGGTCTGCCCTTCCCTGGCCTTGGTCGGATCCGTCTACGCTCGAGGCGCGGGGGAGGATGAGGCGGGCAGTCCATGGAGGATCGCGAGGAGCCCCAGGCGAAGCGGACCCCCGGCCGGCGCGGTGTGGACCACTTCCGGCAGAAGGGCGCATGGGTGCTCGTCGCCGGGGCGCTGTTGCAGGGCGGATTTCTCACCATGTCGTGGCGCCTCCTCGCGATCGGTGAGAGGCAGCTTGAGCGGGAGCGGGCGCTCCTCGTCGCCCAGCATGCGGAGATGCTCGGGGCGGTGGCCGAGCTCGGGCAGCGGGTGTCAGCCCTCGAGATGCGCGCTGGCGAGCTCGGGGAGGCGGCGGCCACCGTGCGCGGGATGGTGCTCGGGAAGCTCAAGTGTCCGGACCTCTCCTGTCCAGCGTGCCCCAGGATCCCGCCTTGCCCGGAGCCGAGCGGCCCCATCATCGTGACCGCTCCCGCGTCGGGGCCTCCTCCAGCACCCTCGGGGGAGGCCGGAAAACAGGAAGCGCCGCGCCAGCAGAGGCGGGAGCCATGAGCGTGGACCTGGCTCGCGCCCTTCGAGAGGAGGCGGACAGGTGCCGGGCGCTGGCGGCGGGGAAGCGGCCGGCGGCCCAACAGCGGTACCAACCTCCAGGCGGCGCGGCTCTACGACGCTGCCGCGGTGAGCGCGATCAGGGCGGCTCAATCGGAGGCGGATGGGAGGGCGAGCGAGGTCGGGTGACGAAGAAGCGCCCCCGGGGGTCCGATCCCCTGAGGGCGCTTCAGCCTAACCGTCGAGCCGCCTGCCTGCCGGGCTAAGGGGACCCATAACCGCGGGCGGGGAGGGTCGCACGCGGTGTGCGGGCCTGGGCCGCTCCCGGAAGGTTCCACCCTTAGAGCGGATGGCCAGTGGAAAGTACGGCGCGTCTCACTGGCCATTCACTGGCCATTCTCTGTCCGCTGTGGCCAGTTTCGTTGACAGCAGTCAAAGTCACTGAGAGCTAGAATGCCTGCAAGTGCTGCCTTGTGACTGTGTCGGACAAGCGTACACATGCTCAAGGGCCGAATTTTAAGTACGGCGCGTCTACCTGTTCCGCCATGGCCCTAAACGTCAATCATCCTGGTCGCTTAAGTCAGTTTTTACCACTCACTATTTGTCCGTCTCACTGGCCATTTACTGGCCATTCTCCGAGGGAGTTCCCGGACCAGTACTGGTTTGGCCAGTGACTTGGCCAGTGGCCATCCGCGCCGTACTTTGGCCAGCGGCCATCGGGACCACCGCTGCCGGTGCCCGCAGGAGGTTCATCCGCCACGGATCGATATCCCGGCCGGTCCCCGGCTTGATGTGCGCGTACCGCTCGGTCACCAGGGTGGCGCTGTGCCCGAGCGCCAGCGCGAGCTCGCCGAGCGAATGCCCGCCGCGCAACCATTGCGTCGCGAATGTGTGCCGGGTCGCCTGCGACCATGGCTTGTCCCACTCGGCGATCTCTGGCATCCCGAGGCTGGCGCTCGAGTCGCGCAGCGCCTCCCGCAGGCGTTGGGGGTGCATGAAGGCGCCCATCCGCTTCTTGGGGACCCGGGTCATCTCGGGAGGGAAGAGGAGCCCTCGCCCGCCGGTCTTGAGTCGCCAGGCCCGGAGCACGGGAACGAGGGGCGCGAGAAAGTCACCCTGCAGGATGCGCGCTTCGTTGTCCTTCGTCGGGCCAACCCTGCCGTTCCTCACCGCCCGGCGGACGTCGATGCGCGGCTCCTCTTCATCGATGCTAGGCCAGTCGAGAGGTATGATCTCGCATGAGCGAAGACCGGCGCAGACCCCGATCGCGTAGGCGACCGCCTGCGGCTCGCGCATCTCCTGAAAGAGGGCGACCACGGCCGATAGGCGCTGGACGTAGGGGGTGAACCTCGGATCATGATCGCTCTTGCAGAGCCGCCGCAGATCGCGGGGTAGACGGAGCCAGGGATTCTGTTCGATCCCAGTTTCGGCGGGGCGCTCGCAGAGGTCCGAAAAGAACGTGGAGGCGCAGCGGACGATCTGACCCGTGTTGCCCTTGCTCTCTCCTGCTTTGATCTTGCCCTCGATGAAGGCGCGTATGGCGGCACGATCGACGTCAGTCGCCCTCATCTTGCCGAAGAACGGCCCCAGATGAAGGCTCCAGCGCGTCCGGTCATCGCGCCACGATCGTGTGGTGTGCTGGCGCCGGTCGAGCCATTCGGCGGCGAGCTGGGACAGGTCTTTCAGCCGGCGCCGGTCTGGAGGGAGCCCAGCGTCGTCGCGCCGCTCAGCGACGATATCGCCCATGCGAACCGCCAGGGCTTGCTCGGCTTCCATCTTCGAGCCAAAGCCACCCCTGTAGACGCGTCGGCCGGCGTGGCGGTAGCGGTAGAACCAGCTCCCGGACTCTTCGCGATCGACGGTGCCGGTTCCCCATCCACGGGGTTTCGCCATGGAGCTCTCCCACGAAGGCTCACCCACGAAAAGAAACCGGCGGGGGCGGGCGCGCGTGGGACGCGGGTTCGGTCGCAGGGATCAGCCGCAACCTAGCCCCAGCCGGTTGGGAGTCTATCGCGGCGCGGGAGCGAGGGAAGGAAAAAGCGGTGAGGGCCTACGTGCCGGGCAGGATCGCGCTCAGCAGCACCCGGCGGACTCGGCCGATCTTCTTGGACGGCAGGGTGCCATCGATGACCCGCCGCTGGATCGTGGCGATCGACACGCCAAGCCGGCGCGCGGCTTCGGACATGGTCACCCCGGCGGGCTCATCTTCGCCGCGGAGCTTGGCGAGTTCCTGGCGGAGTGGCTGGAGCTCTTGGCGCACCGCCGTGCGGATCTCGGTCACGAACGCTGCGAAGAGGTCGGACGATCGGGCGGCCCCCGGCTCCACGGTAGGCACCGGCCGCCGCTTGGCGGGCGCTGGCGGCGCGGGCTCGGGCGCGACCGTCCCATCCCACTCGAACCTCTCGGGTGGCGGGCACACCGCGTCGGTCGGCTTCGGCTGCTTCCCGGGGCAGTGTGGATTCACGCACCGATCCCCATCGAGGATCCATTTCGAGGGGCAGCCGCACGAGCCATCGGGATGGGGCTCGTGCCACTTCGTGCCGTCGGGGATGGCCGTGGTCCCGTTCGTCGTTCCGTTTCTCATCGTGCCGCGCTCCACCTCCATGGCGCGTGGTTCATTCCCGCCCTGCGCCCCGACCCTGTCACCCCAACGGTTTCCGCTTCAGCCCTCCTCCGTCCTGATCTCCACCCGCCCGGCCTCCCTCGCCTCGATCTCACGAAGCAGCTCGGCCGCTCGGTGCGTGATCCCCCAGGGCTTGCCCTCTTGCGTTTTCAGTACGGAGATCTCGGCGAGGAGCTGGTGCACGGCGACGTGCAGAGACCAGGTCCACCGGCAGGTTCTTGCGGGAGGTGGCATCAGAGGGGATTTCCGGGAGAAGAAGAAGCATCATTTTCCAATGGCCTCGGGCGTGGATCCTCCGCGTCGCGATGAGAGGGGTTAGGTTCGGGTTGCGCGGCATTCGGGCGCGGCGCGAAACGCGAGGGCTGCCAGTCGCAGTGATCCCACGTCGGCAGGGCTCCGACGAGCCATGCGCATCTTCGAAGGTGGATGCATTCGGCGCAGGTCACGGCGGTCATCGCTCCCCCCGCCCGAAGCAGGCCCCGCAGATCCCGCTCCGGTTCTTCCGGTGGATGCGCTCCGTGTGGCACCGCACGCAGAGCCGGCGATACTTGCGGGCGCGAAGAGCGGCAGGTCGCTCCCCCCGCTCGAAGCAGACCCAGCAGATGCCGCTCCGGTTGTCCTTGTGAACGTGCTCCGTGTGGCAGCGATTGCAGAGCCGCCGGTTCTTGTTGCAGACCCCGCAGATCCCGCTCGCGTTTCCCTTTCTCAACCGCGCTCTGCAGCGGTCGCAGAGCCGCGGAGCTGGGGCCGGATCCGGAGCTGGATCGTCTTCGTCGAGTGCTCCGCGCCCGCGTAGGGAGCACACCTGCTCGTCAGCGCGGGCGATGAGGATGGCTTGGAGGTCGAGGGTCATGGGCGCTCGCCTTTTGCCGCAGGGTTTGTGGGGAGTTTGTGGCTGGGCGCGGGGTTTGTGCCGGGTGTGTGGCTGGCGAGGGCGCGGATCGCTTCCGCCGCGACGCTGTAAGCCGCGTCCGCTTTCGCGGCTTCATCCCCGTCCCCGCGAAGCGTCCAGACCACGGTCAACAGCGCCTCACGTAGACGGTCGCGCTCCGCTTGCCGCAGAGCCCAGTGGACGATCGCCTTGGCGCTCTCGGCCTCGGCCTCCTCGATGCGACGGCGATCGAGCGCGCCGCACTCGGGGCCGTGGTCCAACTCGAGGCGCGTGAAGGCTGCGTTCCGGTCCTTGCGCAGCCGCTCGCAGTCGATGAGCAGGGCCTCGCGCTCGGCCTGGAGGGCGGCGCAGTTCGGGCACGGGGTGAGGGCGGGGCGGCGCCGGCGAGATGACTTGGTCATGTCCCGGACCCTGCCGGCGGCAGCAGCCGGCCAGCGCGCACCGCCTCGGTGATCCTCGGCACGAGGATGTCGCCCACCGTGCGACCGTCCTCGGTCACGATGTCGGCCAGGAACTCCCGCTCGAGCGTGGAGATCCCGCTCTCCACCGCTTCGAGCTTCGCCTTGAGCACGAGGAGCAGGGCACGCCAGCGCTGGCGAGTCGCGGCTTCGGCCTTCGCGGCCGTGCCCGCCTCGCGTTCGGTCGGCATCGGCACATCCAGACGAATGCGCCGGCCCTTGAAGTCGAAGACGATGTCCGAGAACTCGCGCAACTCCGTCTTCGCGCCGTAGAGCGGCGGTGGTTCGATCGGCACTTCGCGGCGCTCCCATGAGTATCCGAACCCGCTCGCGCCGTAGCGCTGGAGCACGCGCTCGACCTCGGCGCGGCTTCGCTCCACCGGCACCGACGTCCCCTCTGCGAACCGTGTCACGTCCCCTCCTTCGCCGTGTCGGGGGCGGCCGGTGGGAGTCGGCACCAGCGGATGCCCAACAGCCAGCGCTGCATAAACCGATGGACAGGTCCAGGGGCCGTAGTGACCGCGGGCGTGATCGTCCACTCCCAGCGCCGAGGCGGCGGGCCTCTGATCGCATACCCCTGATTGCCTTCTAGCGGGTTCACGTCCCCTCCTTCGCCGTGTCGGCGGGGGAAGAAGAATCGGACGCGACGTCAGATTTCGCCAGCGCCTCGGCGCCGGGCGGGACCGGCGCGCTGGGCGGCTCCGACGCGGGGTGGACGGAAGAAGGCGCGGGCACGTCATGGTCCGGCTTGAACGCCCGCATGACGCCGTTGTCCAGATGGACGGCCGCTAATCCGTAGGCGTTGGGGAAGCGCACCCTGGTCACCACGCGCACTTCGCCGCGATAGAGGATCTTGTCACCGGGCTTCAGCTTCTTGGCGATCACGTCCCCTCCTTCGCCGTGTCGGGGGCGAGGGCGGCGCGGGCGCGCCGGCAGGCTGCGGCCTCCGCCTCGGAGAGCCCAACCCCGATCGTGTCAGAGCTGGCCGTGTCGAAGCGCGCCACCATGTCGCGCAGCGCCTCCCGCAGCCGGTCGCGCTCGGTGGTCAATGCGTCGTACTCAGTCGCGGTGGGTCTTGCGTGGAGGGCGGTACGCAGCGCGGCCTCGGCGGCTTCGGCGCGGGAGCGTAGCTGGTCGTATTCGGCACGGGCCCGGCCCGCGATCGCGCGCCAGGGGTCACGCTCGCCGGGGTTGGCCTCGTCCCAGCTTTCATTGGCGAGCAGGGCCAGCGCTCGGATGACGTCGCTCACGGCTTCCGTCCCTCCGCCTTGTCGAGGTCGCGGGGATCGCCTTCTAGCAAATCCTCGCTCACGTACGGTCGAGGCTTCTGCACTTCGCGCGTCCCCTCCTTCGCCGTGTCGGGGGCGGCGGCGAGGGCATCCTGTGCGATGCCGTACGCGGCATCCGCCTTGTCCGCGTCGTCCCCTGCCCCACGGAGAGCGCGCAGCACGGCGCGCAGCGCCTCCCGTAGCCGGTCCCGCTCGGCCTCGACTCTCGCCAGTGTCGAGCGCGTCGCGGCGAGGGCACAGCGCACAGCTTCCAGGTCCTCGCTCACGTCCCCTCCTTCGCCGCGTCAACGGAGGGAGGCGCGAGCAGTTCTCCGCTGATAGCGTCCCGGTACGTGCGCGTTGCCGCGTCCGGCACAAGCAGCGGCCACCTATCGATCATTCGCTGCGCCATCTGCGCGCACGTCTCCGCGGGAATCGGAATCGATCCGTCCTCGTCGCGGAGGTACTCGTCATCCGGCCACTGTCGCCAGCCGTCGCCGTCGCAGCTATCGGCGTCCTCGCCGCTCTCCTGCATGAGCCAGCGGAGTGCCTCGTCCTCAGTGCGGCCGGGCGCGAGGTCGTAACCGTTGAACCAAAGATGGACCGTCTCGTCGCTCATGGCTCCCGTCCCTCCGCCTTGGCGAGGGCGGCGCGGAGGGCGGCGACATGCGTTGTGTGGACGTCTGCCCTCGCAGACGCGCCTGCCCAATGCGCTGGTGAGTCCGCGAAAGCAGCCGCCATTTCAGCGCATCTGCGCGCTTCGAGCTCCCATCCCTCAATCAGCCTCCGCAGCGCCTCCAGCAGCCGGTCGCGTTCGGCCTTCACCGCCTCGAAAGCATCGAAGTGGTGCTTCCGCAAGAACTCGGCGTGCTCGGCGCGGGCTGCGTCTCGCTCAGCGATGAGCGCTTCGTGTCCGCGACGTGCTGCCCCGACTGCCTCCAGCATCGCGGCGCGCGCTTCGGTCGCATCGGCCTCGGCGGCTTCGGCGCGCTGTCGCAACGCGGCGATCTCGGCGGCGGATTCCGGGTGCCGTTCTTCCAGGGGGCGCGGTTTCAGTTTCACGGCTCCCGTTCCTCCGCCTTGGCGAGGGCGGCTCTTGCTGCTGGGGCATCGTCCGGGAGAGGCTCGACGATCGAGACGGCCGCCGTTCGCGGATGTTGCCGCAGGATCCACGACCTGAAGTCGCCCGTGAACCCGAGCAGCTTGCAGATAGCGCCAATGGTGCCGACGCTTGGGAGCTCGTTCGCGACTCCAGCGTCGGAACTGAGGGACACGCTCGCATGCCGGGCGAGGCCGAACGGCTGGCGCGTGACGGTGAATACGACGGTGATGATCACCGGCCGGCTACCGCGCTCGCTCGTCTCGACCGCCCTCAGGAGTCGCCGGCGATCGGCGAGCTCGCCGGGTGCCGGTAGGCCGGGAGTCCAGACGTTCTCGGGCTTCGTCGCCCAGGCGGCGAGCGATGAGAGCGATTCCAGCACGCCCGGAGGAAACTCGTAGCTGGTCATGGCTCCCGTCCCTCCGCGTCCTCATCAGGCTCCGCGTACGACTCAAGCCCCCACCACTTCTGCATGCACGTCTCGCAAAACGCGCACGCCCAGCCAGCCTGATTCCAGCACCGGAGCGGCACGCCCTCCTCGCTGAGCCGCTCGCCGCAGTAGGAGCAGACCTCGGTCACCGCGGCAGTCGGTGCGCCCCACTTCACCTTCGTCCAGTCGAAGCCGGGCAGAGGCTGAAGGTCGCTCATGGCTCCCGTCCCTCCGCCTTGGCGATGGCGACGCGGAGGGCCAGGATCGCGGACTCGCGGTTCACGCTGGCGCTGCCGACTAGGAGTGCCGCGAGGGCCAGGCTGCACGCCTCCAGCATCTCCGGCGCCGCCGCAACGAGGGTCGCGTCCTCCCGCCGGTCCATGACACCGATGAGCCGTCCTTCGCTGCCGGCCTCCTCGCAGTAGATCGTGCGGTGGACCTTGCGGCCGGTGCGCCAGGGGCCGGGGGTGTGCGTCGGCTTGGTATCCGGCTTGTCATCTTGCATGTCGCGGCTCGCTCTCCTGCTCAAACCCGCACCGCGGGCAGATCCCCCCGGACAGGATCTCGATCACGCTCGGGTGCCGCTCGTATCTGAGCGCCTCCCTCACCACGGCCTCGTAGTCCTCCCCGCAGGAGAGGATCTCGGAGAGACCGACCCCACGCCGCGCCGTGTAGTGCCTGGTCAACATGGATCGCCTCCGCCGACGCTGAGCAGCCCGAATTCGGAGAACCCATCACCGTGGCGAGCGACCGCGAAGCCGTGGAGGGCGAGCTCGCCGGCCGCATGCGCCGAACAGATCGTGTGTTTCCCGTCGAGCCAGTAGCAGTACTTGCCGGCCGGGAGGAGATTCCCGTCCGGTACGAGCCGCCGCGCCCATGCCGCCTCCAGCACCGAGGCGTAGACGGCCGCTCCGAGGCAGGGGCTATCGTCCGTGCAACCGCAGATCGTACAGGTGCCGGTCATCGGATCCCCTTTCCGCAACGCTGGAGCGCCGCGCAGGCGGCGATCAATGCGAGGCCGATCCAGCATGCGATGGCCATGCATTGTTCGGCGTGGTGCCGCGAATTCATCGTCTCCTCCGATCCCGCCCGCATGCCGCCGCGATCCCGTAGACGGCGAGAAACAGGAATACGCACCAGCCCACCCCGATCGCGAGCCCCCGCAGGATCCGCATGGTGATCGTCATGCCAGCTCCCCCGGATCCGCCACCGACAGCCGAATCCGCCCGTCAAGGCCCTTCTCCACGACGAGCTCGGCCCCGCACCAGCCGCAGGACACGAGGTCCCCGGGCTCGGGGAGTGATTCCCGGGCCGGTACGCCGCGGAGGGTGTAGCAACGGGGGCAAGAGAGCGGCGAAAGGACGCTGGTCAGCCGATTCCAGGCATCGCTGATGGTCATGGCGGGCCTCTCGTACTGCTGGGATGTGACTACAGAGACCGGCGGCGCTTACCGGGCCCATGTCCTCGAGTGCTCATGGGGCGCCGCCGGTCCCTCCCCGCGTCCCGGGCTCATTCCCGGGAGGCGCGGAGATGCTGCAGGTATTCGAGATGAGCGGAGGGGGAGGCGGCGCGCATCGCTCGTAGGCGCGTGCTCCACTCGGTGGAGCCCTCTTCGATCACAGCCAAGGCGCGCTCGTAGAAGGGGACCATCGCCGCACAGGCTTGCCCGTAGGCGGTGGCGCTCGAGCGGCGGCGGGCGGAGGTGATGAGCCGGCGGAGCTCGTCGGCTAGATCGTCTTCGCGTCCACAGTGGTGGCAGCGGCTCATGAGCGGGCTCCCCGCGTGGCGGCGCGCTCGCTCCGGACCAATGCCCACCATGCCCTGTCCGCGATCTCGGGCCGTCGCGCTTTCGCCGGGCCGAAGCGGGCGACGAGTTCCCAGAAACAGGCCACCAGATAGGCCGTAGGGACGAGGGCGGGGCACGACAGCGGCGGACTACCGGACAGGCATTCGAGGCAGAACCGACCGCGGCGGTGCATGGTCATTCGGCCGCACCCGTTCGCGCACCGGCGGTATCGGAACAGGTAGTAGACGCGAGCGAGCATGAGCGAGCCCCTTGCGATGGGTCAGCGGCATTCGTGAGGACACCGATTCTGCCCATTGTCCTAGGCTAGGACAACTGACCGGGAAGGTCTATGGCGATCGCCTGACCGTGGTCCGTCCACCGGGTCACCCCTCCGCGCTTGGTAGCCCGTCCGGTCTAGAAATGCTGGCCTAGGACCGCCGCGCGCCCTACTTCTTGCGCCGCTCTATCGGATGCTCCAGCGGCGAGTTCGCTGGAGGGATCCCGCAGTTGAAGAAACACTTGGGCGGATCGAAGAGGCAGAGCGTATCGAGCGACTCTTGGGAGAAGACCGCGAGCCTCACGGCGAAATCGATCCCGGGGGCTCTGTCGCCGCGGATGATGCGGTTGAGGCCCGTCTGCTCGACCTTCATGCGCTTCGCCATGTCGTTGACGGACGGCGCGTGCACCTTGCAGTAGACATACCGCGCCCATGCAGCCAATCGAAGCCGAAGCTTTTGCGGGTCGGGGGCGTCCACCGCGGGGGACGCTACCCGCTTTCGTGGTGCGTGTGAGCACCCTGCTCTTGCGAGTGTGAGGGCCACTGTCCTACCTTTCGCGCTTCCGCCGCAGGGTATCACGCACAACTACACGACCATTCCGAAACGAGAACAGGGCGATGGGTGGACTGTCGTGGTTTGAGCTGGACGTGGATTTCCCCGATCACCCCAAAACGCTTGACCTGTGCACCCGCCTCCGGGACGCGAATGCGGGGATGTACGTGGTGCGCCTCTGGAGGTACTGCTACCGCCACGCCCGGGACCGATTCGGCGGGGACGCGGCCGTGGTCACGGTAGAGCAGGCCGCCGGCTGGCGCGGGAAGCGGGGGCGGCTCGCGGACCTCCTTCGAGGGACCGGATTCCTCGAGTCGAATGGCGATGAACTGGTCGTGCATGGGCTCGCCGAGCGCCTCGCTCCAGCGATCGCGAGGCGCGCGGCGGAGAGTGATCGCCAAATGACCCGGCGGCGCAAAGCCGCGGAAGCCCTAGGTCAACGTCCGTTCGTCACGCCTTCCGCCCGCGTGACGTACGCCGGTAACCAGACCAGACCAGACCAGACCAGACCTATTGGGCCAGCCAGCCAGCCAGATCCGTGCAACGGAGATGGGGCAGACGACGGACTGGCTGGCTTGCAACGAAGGCTGGGAGCCACGCTTGGGCTTCCGAAGCCGCTCGGCATCGGCAAGGACCCTCTCCACGTCGCGGAGGTGTTCCGCAGATGGCTCACGGCGATCGGCGAAGAGGCGGTGCTCGCCGAGTGTGTGCGGCTCGCCCGAGAGAGCCGCAACGGGACACCCCAGCACCTATCCTGGTTCGTGGGATGGCTGGAGACGGTGCCTCCCCGCGATCTGCGTGGTCCTCATGGCGGAAACTGAGATCGTCGTGAGCTTCTGGACGGAGCCGCCCGCCGCTGCGCCCTTTCCTCCCGACGAGGATCCTGCTCAGACCGCGTGGTGGGAGGGTCTCGCTCCGAGCTACCAACGCCGATGGGCGGGCCTCCTCGCAGAGCTCGGCCCGAGCGGACGGCGCCACTTCCACACGAGGCGACGGATGATGCGAAATCACTTCAAAGCGCCCGAAGGAACTCCCGAGCGCGCAGCGGAAGAAGACGCAGCCGAACAGGGACTCTTCGAGCGCGTGACGAGGCACCTCAAGAAGAACGCGCCGCCGGGCTCGGCAGAGAGGCGCAACGAGGCGCGGCCGGAAGGCGCCGCGCACGGGGACGGCCAGCCATGAGCCAGCACAACGGGACGTCCAGCGGCAACGGCCGCGGCGGGATCCTGATCCCCCCACCACCACCACCGCCGCCGGCGGCCGGCCCTGACCTCCGCCTGGTGCTGGAGCTGGTGGAGGCGGCAGAGGCGCTCCTTGGCGGCGGAGAACGGGGGGAGGGGACCGAGCCCAGCGCACGGGAGTGGTCCCGGAGATACAGGAGGCTGGGGAGGGCGGCCAAGGCGGTGAGGGAGGCGATCAGGTGACCTGGCGCGTCCTCACCGGCGATTGCCTCGACGTGATGCGCGGCATGGAGGCCGACAGCATCGACGCGATCGTGACCGATCCGCCCGCCGGGATCGGCTTCATGGGCAAGGGCTGGGACGGCGACCGCGGCGGCGCCGAGCACTGGATCGCCTGGCTCACCGAGGTCATGCGGGAGGCGCTCCGAGTGGCGAAGCCAGGGGCTCACGCGCTCGTGTGGGCCTTGCCGCGCACCTCGCACTGGACAGGGACGGCTCTTGAGCGGGCGGGGTGGGAGATCCGCGACCAGCTACACCACGTGTTCGGATCGGGATTCCCGAAGTCGCTGGATGTGAGCAAGGCGATCGACGCGGCGGCGGGGGTGAAACGGGAGGTGGTCGGGCTGCCCAACTGCCGCAAGAGGAGCGACAACGGCGAATGCAGGTGCGGCACGAACACGATCTTTGGGCAGACGGTCCACGCCCCGGCTACCGCCCCGGCTACCGCCTGGAGCGGCTGGGGCACCGCCCTGAAGCCCGCCCACGAGGTCTGGTGGCTCGCCCGCAAGCCGCTGGCGGGGACCGTGGCGGGGAACGTACTCGAACACGGGACGGGGGCGCTCAACATCGAGGGGTGCCGGATCCGGTTCGCTTCGGAGGACGACAAGGCGGCGGCGGCGGCGGCGGCGCAAAGAGCGGGCCAAACACCACGCGGAGCCGGCATCGGGACGTTCGAGCGACGACCGGAAGACGGCGAGGCATCGGCGAGCCGCTACATCGCTGGACTCAACGCCGGCCGCTGGCCCCCGAACCTCCTCCTCTCCCACGATCCGCGCTGCAACGGCGTCTGCGTCTCGGGGTGCCCGGTGGCGGAGATGGATCGGCAGAGCGGGGACGTGGGGGGCGGCTTCGGCACGCGCGGCGACGAGCCGCTTGACGGACGCACCTCCTATGCGATGCCTGGTCAGGGCCAGATTGTCGGCCTGGGCGACGCCGGCGGCGCCTCCCGCTTCTTCCCGGTGTTCCGGTACGTCGCCAAGCCGACAAGGGGCGAGAGGGACGCGGGGTGCTGGGATCTCGAGGCGGTAAGCGGCAACGACATCACGGGGAGGGAGGCCGGGAGCGCCGGGGCCGAGTGCTCTGCTCGCGCTGGCACCACCAGCGCGGCGCGGCGCAACATCCACCCCACCGTCAAGCCGGTCGAGCTCATGGAGTGGCTCGCGCGGCTCGTGACGCCTCCCGGCGGGACGGTGCTCGATCTGTTCGCGGGCAGCGGCAGCACCGGATGTGCGGCGGTGCGCCTCGGGTTCGGCTTCATCGGTATCGAACGGGAGCCCGACTACGTGCGGATCGCCGAACGCCGCATCCGGCTCGCCGCGAACGCGCCCAAAAGCAAGCCGCTCGGGGCGCTGGAGCGCGGGGATGAAGCGGCGCCCGGGCAGCTCGGGCTCTTCCCGAGGTAGGGCCACCCCCCCCCCCCCCCCCCCCC
>JAFGKN010000785.1 GCA_016928605.1 Planctomycetota bacterium
CTCCGCTCCCCTCTCCGTCGTCTCCGAGGTGACCCCGCGGATCGAGGCGATGGCCGGAGAAAAGGGCCCTCTGGGCCGGGGCGGCATGGCGAGCAAGCTGATGGCCGCCCGCATCGCCACCCAGAGCGGGAGCTTCGCGGTGATCGCGAGCGGCAACCGTCCGGACACGATCCGCGATATCCTGGCGGGAGAGGACATCGGCACACTCTTCCTCCCCAGCCGACGCCTGGCGAGCCGCAAGCGATGGATCGCCTTCGCCAGCTCGGCCGCCGGCCGGATCTCCGTCAACGAGGGAGCGCGCAGCGCGATCTGCGACCGCGGATCGAGCCTCCTCTTCGCAGGGGTGAGCCGCCTCGACGGTGAGTTCCACCGCGGCGACGTCGTGAGCATCGTCGCCGACCGGGGCGGGGAGTTCGCCCGCGGCATAACGAACTACGACGCGAGCGAGGCCCGTCCCCTCATCGGCAAGCGCTCCGAGGAGATCTTCCGCATCGTCGGCCGCAACTTCGAGGAGCTGATCAACCGGGACAACCTCGTCGTGAGGTGACGGGACCACCCGCCGTCACTCGTACAAGAGGTACTGCGCGCGGCGCGCGAGGTAGTCCTCGAGGTCGGCCTTCCAGGATGCTGCGATCTCCCGCGGAGGGACTCCGCGCTCGATGGCCTCCCGCAGCTTGGCGGTGCCGGCCAGCCGGTCGAATCCCTGCTCGCGAAAGGCGAACTCGTCCGGATGCAGCCGCCGCACGGCGTCGATGAGGGCGACCGCCGTGAGCACGGGCTCGTAAGCCTCCGGGTCGATGAGGTGGACCTCGATGCCGGAGCAGATCTCGCCCTCGTGCTTGCTGAACACCGGCGTGAACCAGGCCTCGCGGAAGAGCGCGCCGGGGAGATCCATCGCGCTGAGCTCCATCGCCAGCCGGTGCCCGTCGACCCACGGAGCGCCCACGAGCCGGAAGGGCCGCGTCGTGCCGCGGCCCTCGCTCAGGTTGGTCCCTTCCACGAGCACCGTGCCGGCGTAGATGAGGGCGATCTCGGGCGTCGGGATGTTCGGAGAGGGCGCGATCCAGCGCGCGCGCCACTGCGGCGGCAGTTCGCCGCGGCGGTATCCCTCCATCTCCACGACGCGCAGGTCGGCTCCCACCGAGCGCTCGGCGTTGACGAGGCGCGCGTACTCCCCCACCGTGAGCCCGTGGCGGAGGGGGAGCGCGTGCGGACCGACGAACGACTCCCGCCCCTTCTCGAGCACGGGGCCCTCGACGCGGATCCCTCCGCTCGCGACAGGGCGATCGAGCACCCAGACCTCGATGCCGGCCCCGGCGGCGGCCTCCATCACGGCGAGGAGCGTGGAGAGATACGTGTACGCGCGGACTCCGATGTCCTGGATGTCGAAGACGATGGCGTCGACGCCGTCGAGCATCTCCGGGGTCGGACGGCGCGTCCTGCCGTAGAGGCTGTGGACCGGAGCGCCCGTCCTGGGGTCCTGGATGCTCTCCACGCCCACGCCCGCCTCCGCCTCGCCCCGGAAGCCGTGCTCGGGGCCGAGGATCGCCGCGAGCTCGACGCCTGGAGCCTCGGCCAGCAGGTCGACCACGCTCCGCAGGCGCCGGTCGACGCCGGTCGGGTTGGTCACCACGGCGACCTTTTTCCCCGCCAGCGGGGCGAACGACTCCTCGACCAGGACGTCGAGGCCGGTGCGGAAGGGAGTCGCCTTGCGGGCCTGGCATCCGCCGGAAGACGAGCCCGCGGCCAGGGCCAGAAGCGGGACGAGGAGGAGCCAGCGACGGCTCGCCCCGAGGCTTGTTCGGCGCATGCGAGCACCTCGTTTCCCATGGGGTCTACCGGGTTCCCGATTGCCAACGGGGCCGCGTTTCGCTCTCATCCGGGAAGCGAACGACTCCCACGGGAACTCCGAAAGCCTGCAGACTACCAGAGATCGCCGCTCGCGGCGACAGAGCCGTGAAGACCTTCTACATCATCGACGGGCACGCCCAGATCTTCCGGGCCTACTACGCTCCCTTCCGCCCGCTGACGTCTCCCGCGGGCGAGCCGACCAAGGCGGTCTACGTCTTCACCCAGATGGTGCTTGGCATCCTCAGGGACAAGAAGCCGGATTACCTGGCCGTCGCCCTCGACACGAGCGACTCGACGACCGAGCGCAGATCCTACTATCCGGAGTACAAGACCAACCGAGAGACGACGCCGGAGGATCTCCCCGCCCAGATCGACCGGATCGTCGAGATCCTGGAAGCGATGGAGATCCCGATCTTCCGCGTCGAGGGTCAGGAGGCCGACGACATCATCGCGACGGTCGCGGAGCGGTTCCGGGACGAGGACATCGAGCTGCGGATCGTCAGCCGCGACAAGGATCTCCACCAGCTCCTCACCGACAGGGTGAAGCTCTGGGATCCGATGAAGGACCGGCTGATCGATGCGCGGGGCCTCGAGGAGACACTCGGGTACACGCCGGCGGAGGCGGTCGAGATCCAGACCCTCACCGGCGACAGCACGGACAACGTGCCGGGGATCACCGGGATCGGTCCCAAGAAGGCGCTCGACCTCATCAAGAAGTACGGCACGGCGGAAGGCGTCGTGGAGCACGCCGGCGAGCTCACGCCCAAGATGCGCGAGAACGTCCTCAAGGAGCGCGGGATCCTCGAGACCTCGCGGCGTCTCGTCACGCTCAACCGGCGCGTGAAGCTCGATCTCGACCTCGAGCGCTGCGCTCTCCGGCCTCCGAGGCCCGAGAAGCTCGCGCCCATCTTCGAGGAGCTGGGATTCCGGAGCCTCCTCGATGGGCTCGCGCCGGGAGGCGGAGCGACGGGACGCGCGGGCGAGCCGGGCGCCCGAGGAGCCAACGGGACTGCGAAGGACGCCCGCTACGAGCGGATCGACACCCCCGAGAAGCTCGACGGATTCCTCGCGCGGCTCCGCGACGTGAAGCGGTTCGCCATCGACACCGAGACCACCTCGCTGAGCGCCGCCGACTGCGATCTGGTCGGGCTCTCCTTCTCCTGGAAGGCGGGCGAGGCCTTCTACCTGCCGGTCCGCTCGCGAAAGGGAGACGCGCTCGATCCGGACAGGACCGTCGAGGCTCTGCGGCCGATCCTCGAGGATCCGGCGGTCGAGAAGTGCGGCCAGAACATCAAGTTCGACATCGTGGTCCTGGCCGGCGCCGGCATCGCTCTCCGGGGAGTCGTGTTCGACTCGATGGTCGCCTCCTACCTCCTCTTTCCGGACCGGCGGAGCCACGGGATGGACGCGATGGCCCGCGACTTCCTCGGCCATCAGACGATCCCCATCACCGAGGTGATCGGCACCGGCAAGGACGAGATCTCGATGCTCGATGCCGATCCCGACATCCTGACGCGCTACGCCGCGGAGGATGCCGATATCACCTGGCGGCTCCACGAGCACCTCGCGCCCCTCATCGAGGAGTCCTCCATCAAGCCGCTCTTCCACGACGTCGAGATGCCGCTCGTCGATGTCCTCGCGCACATGGAGTACAGCGGCGTGGCGATCGACGAGAAGCGGCTGAAGAAGATCTCGAAGAGTCTCGGCCGCCGCATCGAGAAGCTCGTCGAGGAGATCCACGATGTCGCCGGTCACGAGTTCTCCATCGACTCGCCCAAGCAGCTCGCGGGCGTGCTCTTCGACGAGCAGGGGCTGCGCGTCGTGAAGAAGACCAAGACCTCGCGCAGCACGGATGCGAGCGTGCTCCAGACGCTGGCCGGAGAGACGGCCCACCCCCTGCCCCGCCTCGTCCTCGAGTACCGCGAGCTGGCGAAGCTGCGCTCGACCTACGTCGACCCGCTGCCGTCGCTCGTCTCGAAGAAGACGGGCAGGATCCACGCCAGCTTCCACCAGACGGTCACGGCCACCGGACGCCTCAGCTCCTCCGACCCGAACCTCCAGAACATCCCGATCCGCACCGAGCAGGGACGCGAGATACGCAAGGCCTTCGTCCCAGGCTCTCGCGAGGATGTGCTCATCACCGCCGACTACTCGCAGATCGAGCTGCGCATACTCGCCCACCTCTCGAAGGATCCGGGGCTCCGCGAGGCCTTCGCCGAGGACCGGGACATCCACGCCTTCGTGGCCTCGCAGATCTACGGTGTCCCTCTGGAGAAGGTCACCAAGCAGCAGAGGACGCGCGCCAAGGCCGTGAACTTCGGCATCATCTACGGCCAGGGCGCGTTCGGGCTCGCCCAGTCTCTTTCCATCTCACGCGGCGAGGCCGCAGAGTTCATCCGGAAGTACAAGGAGCGCTACGCCGGCATCGCGGGGTTCGTGGAGGAGTGCGTCGCGCGCGCGGAGAAGGACGGCTACGTGACGACCATGCTCGGGCGGCGGCGCCCGATCCCGGAGGCCCGCTCGCAGAACCGCGCGGTCCGCGCGCAGGGCGAGCGCCTCGCCGTCAACACGGTCGTCCAGGGGAGCGCAGCCGACATGATCAAGGTGGCGATGGTCCGCATCCACGAGAGGATCCGGGCCGGCGACCTCCCCCTCCGCCTGCTCATCCAGGTTCACGACGAGCTCGTCTTCGAGTCGCCGCGGCGCCTCGCGGAGGCGCACGCCGAGCTGGCCCGCGAGGAGATGGTCCGCGCGCTGCCGCTCGACGTGCCGCTCAAGGTCGACGTGGCGTGGGGCGACAACTGGCTCGAGGGGAAGGAGTCGTGACCGCGCCCGCGATCCGCCCCCTCCGCCGGGAGGACCTGGAGAAGATCCGGCACCTCGTAGCGGAGGCGGCGCCCCAACTCCACCTGGTGCGCGCGGACCTCGAGGCGAATCTCATCGACGATCCGGACGGGGCGGACGATCTGCGGCCGGTGCTCGAGATCTCAGGCCGGATCGCGGCCCTGGGATGCGCCGTGGTGCGCCCGAGCGCTGCGGGCGACGATCCCGGCGCGCCGCATCCCCGGCGGGAGCCCGTCGGGCACGTCAAGATCGTCGCGGTGGATCGCGGGCACCGCCGCCGCGGGCTCGGCCGGAGGCTTCTCGATGCGCTGGAGATGGCGATGGCCTCCCGCGGCGCGCGACGCGCGCTCCTCGACGGCGCGGCGCCGGTCTACCTCCAGCCGGGGGTGCCGGCCGCCGCCGCCGGAGCGATCTCCTTCTTCGAGTCGCGCGGCTACCGGCGGACGGAGACCCGCGCCAGCCTCCACACCGACCTCGCGCATCTCGATCTCGACGCGCCAGGCGAGGAGATGAGGCTCCGCGCCGAGGGGATCGAGATCGAGCGCGCGGACCCCAGCCGCCTGCGCGGCATCCTGGAGGCGATCGAGGAGGAGTTCTCGAGCGCGTGGGCGAGGGAGGCCGAGCGCGCCGCCGCCGGCCCCGCAGCCGCGCTGCACGTCGCCTGGAGCGGAGACCGCCTCGCCGGCTTCTGCGCCGCCGCCACCTGGGCCCGCAACGTCCTCGGGCCCGTGGGCACCGCGGCGCCGTTCGAGCGGCGCGGCATCGGCACGGCGCTCGCGAGGCGGTGCCTCCGCGACCTGCGCGGCGCCGGCGAGAAGGACGCCATCGCCGCATGGATCGGCCCGCGCGGCTTCTATCTCCGCCTGGCGCCGGGCTGGCGCGAGATCGAGTACGCGGCGATGGAGAAGGCGATCTCCGGATCCTGACCGGCGATGGAGAAAGCCATCCCCGCCCCTGGAGCGGCGGGGCTGCGCCCAGCCCGAGGCCGGAAGGCGCCTGGCGCCCCCGCGGCCGGCGCACCTTGATCGCCGCGGCCGGCGCACCTTGATCGCCGCGACCGGCGCGGAGTAGACTCTACACGCCATGGAAGAGGCGAAAGGCTGCTCCTACTCCACCGTCGCCATCGTCGGCGTCGGCCTGATCGGCGGATCGTTCGGCCTCGCCC
>JAFGKN010000160.1 GCA_016928605.1 Planctomycetota bacterium
CCGGTGCGGGGGAGGGGCCGCCTCCCCCGCAAAAAGGGATGGCGCGCTTCAAAACCGCTGTCACCCGGTTTTGACGGGCGCCCGCAACCCGGATCGAAAGGAACATCGCCATGAGGCTCTTCAAGTCGCGCGAGCAGCGGAGAATCGAGCGGGAGATCCAGATCCGCAAGGGCATCCACGCCATCCGCAAGAACATCCAGGATCTCGGCCGCAACGAGAAGGAGTACGCGAGGAAGGCGCGGCGGGCTCAGGAGCTCGGCTCCCCGGACCAGGTGGAGTTCCTGAAGAAGACGCTCAAGAGGACGGCGGGCCAGAAGAGGCTCATGGAGCGGCAGCTCCTCAACATCGAGACGGCCAACCAGATCAAGAACCAGGCCGAGGCGCACGCCGGCTTCGCCAGGGCGATGAACGCGCTCTCGCGCTCGATCCGGGAGAGCTTCGGAGCTGCCGACATGGCGCGCACGACCAGGAACTTCGAGATGGCGATGGCGCAGGCGGACTCGCTCGAGGCGCAGATGGAGCTCTTTCTCGACATGAGCAGCCAGTCGATGTTCGGCTACGAGCCCTCGGGAGAGGAGATCGTCACCGACGCGGAGATCGACGCGATGATCGCTGCCGGAGGAGCGGAGCCTAGCTCCGCCGAGGTGGACCGGAAAGTGGCGGATGGGCTTGCGGAGATCCGGCGGGAGATCGGCGAGGAGGCCGCGGGCGATGAGCCGCCACCTCGATGACTTCCTCCGCCTCCAGCGCGAGGCGGTTCGGGCCCTCCGCGAGAGCCGGAGGGAGCCGGCGCGCAGGGCGCTTCACGGAGCGTCGGACGCGCTCGCGCGCCTTGCGGCGGAGAGCCCCGCGCCGCAGAGGGGCCGCCGCCTGCGAGAGTCCGAGGAGCTCCGCGCGGCGGCGCGAAGGCTCGATCCGCCGCGAAGGCGCCGCGTGGAAGGGCGCGACCCGGGCGGGGACGAGCCGGCCCGGAGCGGCTTCCGGATCGCCGAGCGCCCGCCGGTCCGCCTCAGCGACGTGGCCGGCCTGGAGCCGGTGAAGGAGCAGTTCCGGCTGAAGCTCGTCTACCCTTTCCTCCACCCCGAGAAGGCCCGCCGCTACCGCCTCAGACGCGGCGGCGGCATCCTCCTCTACGGTCCGCCGGGCACGGGCAAGACCCTGCTGGCGCGAGCGCTGGCAGGCGAGATCGACGCCGCGTTCCTCACGGTGAAGCCGTCCGAGATCCTCAGCAAGTGGGTCGGAGAGGCCGAGAAGAACGTGGAGGGTCTCTTCGAGGAGGCGAGATCGTATCCCGTCTCGGTGATCTTCGTCGACGAGATCGACGCTCTGGCGCCGCGGCGCAGCGAGAGCACCTCGCCGGTGATGGCGAGGCTCGTGCCGCAGATCCTCGCGGAGATGGAGGGCTTCGAGCAGCACGACGAGAGCTGCCTGCTCTTCCTCGGGGCGACCAACGAGCCGTGGCTTCTCGATCCCGCGATCCTGAGGCCCGGCCGCTTCGACGAGAGCATCTACATCGGCCTGCCGGATCGCGCGGCCCTGGACCGCCTGCTCGACATTCACCTCGAGGGGCGTCCCGTCGCCGGCGATCTCGACCGGCAGCGGCTCGCGGCGGCTCTCCGCGGATTCACGGGCGCCGACGTCCAGCGTCTCTGCGAGCGGGCGGCGTCGGAAGCGTTTCTCGACTCGGTCGAGCGGAGCCGGGACCGGGCGATCACCACGGAGGATCTCCTCCGCCTCGCAGCCTCGTCCTCGCCTTCTGTTCCACCGAGCGCGGTCGCCCGGTTCGATGCCTACGCTGCGCGGCGAGGCGGCCGCACCGGCGGCTTCCGCAAGGAGCGCCTGGAAGAAGGCGCCGCCGCGTGCGACGAGTCAGGCGAAGGAGTCCGCGATGACGAGCCGGATGGCGCGCCAGGAGTCAAGCGAAGGAGTCCGCGATGACGAGCCGAGAGCTCTGCAGGTTCTTCCAGCGGCCCGACGCCGTCGCCGCACGGGTCCGCCGGCGCCGGCTCCCCTGGCCGGCTGTGCCCGTGCCGCGGGGGACCTTCGGCTACGTCGCCAGCGCCGACCGGCGCCGCGGCGATGTCCTGAGCCCCGGAGAGCGGCTGAGGCCCGCGCGGAGATCGCCCGCCTGGGTCTTCCGGGAGGGCCCGTGGGATGTCGCGATCGAGTGGAAGAACCTCCGCTCCCGCGAGGGGATCGCCCTCGATGCTCGCTGGACGATGAGCCTCCAGATCCCTCCCCGCAGCGTCGACGTGCGGCTCTTTCTCGGCATCGACGGGCTCGGAGAGCGCGTCACGGCGGAGGATCTGCGGGCCATCCTCGAGCCGCCGCTGCGTCGCTCGTTCGGCCAGCGGATCCGCTCGTTGGGCGTGGAGGCGATGATGAGCGAGATGGGGCCGGACGACTGGCGCGATCGCTTCCGGGAATCCGGAGAGGAGGTCCTCTTCGAGCGGGGCCTCGCCCTCTGCGATCTCAGGATCGACCGGATCGACGCCCCCGTCTACGACGAGCTCAGGAAGGAGCACGTGCGGGTGCAGATCGAGGAGGAGCGAGCCCGGCAGAGGATCCGCCGGATCGAGATCTGGAAGAGGGAGCAGATGGAGCTCGAGAGGGCGCGGCGCGACATCGAGTCGTGCGGCGGCCCTGCGCCCAGCGGTCCCCGACCGGAAGGAGCGGCGGAGGCGGCCGCTGGCGAGGCCCCCTCGGCGTCCGGCGCCGGCTTCGCGCGACCCTCGCTCTTCCGGTGCCTCTGCTGCGCCGGGAGCGCCGTCTACGCCGCGCGTCCGGGCGAGGACGCGAGAGCCAGGCTCCTTCACCGGCTCGGCGATGGAGAGCTGGGTCTTCTTCGCTCCGTGCGGTCCGCGCGCGCCGAGGACGGCCGCGAGCTCATCCTCGCCGGCGCCCAGAGAGGCGTCTACGCGATCGACCGCGCCGCCGGCGAGCGCGAGGGGTATCCTCTCCCGCGGGCTCCGGAGGCAGGGGGCGGAGTGAACTCCATCCTCCTGTGCGCCGGTCGCCTCTACGCGACGCACTCCGAGATCGGGCTCGTCGAGTGGCCGCTCGGGCAGCCCTCGAGCCCGCGGATCATCTTCGATGCGCGCGAGGAGGGTGCTTCGAGCGTCCGCGCCGTGCAGGCGGGGCCGGACGGCGCCGGCTACTTCGCGGCCGGAGGCGAGATCCGCGCCTTCGAGCTGGACGGCTCCGCTCGGATGCTCGAGTCCTGGAAGGCGGCCGGCGATGAGGTGACCAGCTTCGCTGCCGGCCACGGAGAGGTCGCGGCGGGCACGCGATCGGGCCGCCTCGTCCTCTGGCGCCGGGGCTCGGCGCCGCGAAGCGTCATCCAGCTGGGCAGCCACGCGGTCTACGGCGTGCGGGCCGTGTTCCGCGGGGGGCGGGTTCTCTACGCGGTCGGCGCCCGCAACTGCTGGGTCACCGTGCTCGATCCAGACGCGGGCGGCGAGCAGGTGATGCGGGCATCGCGACCCGTCCAGTGGGTGGACGCGTGCCAGGAGTTCGTCTGCGGCGTCGAGCAGGGGGAGGGCGCGCTTCTCATCTGGAGCTGGGAGCACAGGCGGAGCCCCTCGATCACCCTGCGCTTCCCGGAGAGGATCCGCGACCTCTGGATCGAGAGGGTCGCCGCGGCATCGGACGAGTGTCCACCGGCGTAGCTGGCCGCAGCTTTCCCAGCGGTCACCTCGCGGCGGTGTCGGCCGGGATGCGCGTGCGCAGGTAGAGGACGAGAAGGCTGTAGATGCCCAGCGGCGGCCCTTCCATCCAGGTCCAGCTCGCCGGCATCCCGAGCCGCAGATCGACGACGAGCGCCAGCAGGCTGAAGGCGAGGCTCGCGCAGCCGGCGAAGGTGACGATGCGCCGGTAGCGCCTCACGTCGGCGGCCACGATCCACAGGAGGACACCGAAGAGGAAGTAGAAGGCGCAGAGGGACCGCGCCATGTACTCGACGATGGGGCCTTCGGGAAAGGCGCCGAGCCCCATGCCCTCGTGGATGTCAGCCAGCCAGGCGCGAGGGAAGAAGAGGGGCGCGATGGCCAGCAGCGCCGCGGCTCCGTTCAGGCGGAGCAGCAGGGCGAGGATCTTCTCGGACAGGGTCTTCTGCATCGTTCACCTCGCGGCGGACTCAGAAGGTCACGAGGACCGTCGAGAGCTTCCAGGGAGCGACGGGGACCTCGATGGCGGCGCCGCCGGCCTCGAGGACCTTGCGGGGGTTCTCCAGGATGTCCGTGGCGACCGCGCGGCGCGGCCGCAGGGGCTCGCCGAAGGACAGCCTCGCCGCAGCCGGCTCGCCGGAGCGGTTCCGGAGCCGGATGACGAGCGACCGGGACGCCTTCTCCGCCTCCTTGACCTGGATGAGGTCGACGCACGCGGGCGAGACGGCCAGGAAGGAAGCGCTGGGCGCGGCGCCGGGCTTTCCCCGGCCGTCGACGACGCGGGCGACGAGCGGCGAGCACACCTCGCGCGCGAAGCGGTGAGCGCCAGCGTCGGACCGGCCCGCATCGCCGCCGGCGACGGCGTAGCGGAAGAAGAACTCCCCGCGCTGAGCGGCGACGAAGTTCGTGAACCAGTAGTTGTTCATCGCCCACGAGTGGAAGACGGGATCCTCCAGGCGGAGCCCCTGCGTCCAGCGGCCCGTGTTGAATCCGCCGAACTGGACGAGGGGGACATCGCGGGTCACCCAGACCGCCGCGGGGTCTCCATCGGCGCCGCCGCCGCCGACCCGCACCCAGCGCTGCAGGGCGTGCCAGTCGGCCGCGCTGCCGGGGATCTGATCGCGCCCGGGGACCATCACGCCTCCGGCGACGTCCGCGCGGGGCGCCTCCCGGCCGGCGAAGGAAAAGGAGAAGTAGCCGGCGGCCGGGTCGGTCGTGCCGGGGGTCTCGACCCGGCTCTCGATGTAGACGCCGGGCAGCCCCCGGTAGAGGGAGTACTCGCTCTCGACCTCGACGTCGATCTCCCCCGACGCTCTCTCCACCCTTGAGCGGAGGACGAGGCTGGCGCGCGCGGGTCCCGCCTCCCCGGGCGCGATGACGACTCCCTTCGCCGGGCGCCTGCGGAAGGCCTCCGGCGAGTAGCTCTCGGCCATCGGCCAGAGATGCCAGCGGCCCTTCTCGTGGACGATCTCCTCGTGCACGTACTGGTGGAAGCCGTAATCCCGCGATCCATCGACGAGATTCGGCCCGCCGGGCAGGTGGCGGATCGAGCCGAGCGCGCGCTCGAGATCGAGCTCGATCCGCGTCAGGCCGTTCGAGATCGTGTTCTCGACGATCTCGAAGCCGCTCGCGGGGTCTGCCGGCTCTTGCCCGATCTCCAGCCCGTAGACCCGGTAGCCGACCGCCGGCACGCTTCTCGCCACGAACTCGATCTCCCGGTAGTTGCGGGGGCACTCGCGGAACTGGTAGGGGATCTCATCGCCCGTGGCGGCGTCGACGACGCGAAACGGAGTGGGCTCATCGACCACGCCCCGCGGGATCTCGGCGATGACCGGCGAGCTGCGCTTCCATCCCATCGAGTTGAAGACGACGATCGCGCTCCGGTCCCGCTCGACGGCGCCGGGCGCCCAGACGGAGAGCGCGAGATCGGTGAGCTCCCTCGCGAGCCACCGCGCCCGGTAGGCGTTGGAAGACTTCTCCTTCCACTGGGACTTCGTGTTGACCGATCCGGGGCGATCGATGCTCTCGGCCGCCCCGAAGGTGTGCTCGTCGTAGAGGGACGCGTGGAGATAGGCGTCGTGCAAAGCGCGCCGGCGGTCGGGCGCGCCGGCGTGGACCGCTCGCCCCAGCGACAGAAAGGTCTCGGCGAAGGAGAGATCCTCCTGCGTCTCGCGCACGATGGCCGTCTCCAGGGGCGCCGAGCCGACGCCGTCGGCCCACCAGTCGGGCCAGGCCTGCCGGTGGACGGGGCCGGGCTCCTGCGTCTCGAGCGCGTCGAACCACTCCGAGAGCGTCGCCAGGCGGACGCGCGGCGTCGCGAACCGCTCGTTCCAGTCGCGGACCAGGTCGCTGACCGCGTGGCTGGGCGCCGCGTTGTCGGTGAAGTAACCCGCCATCTGGAGGAGCGCTATGGAGTATGGATAGCCGCGCTTCTCGAGCATCCTGAGGTAGCCGGGCAGCCGGTCGAGGACGTGGGACAGCGAGTCGCGGAAGCCCATGAAGTTGGCGAACATGTAGTGCTCGCCTCTCCACGCGACGACCTGCCGGCCTCCCGGCGACTGCCAGGAGATGGCTCGCGGGAAGGCGAAGGGCAGCGTGGAGCGCGTCTGGTTGATCCCGCCCGCGAGGCCGCGGACGCCGATCTCCTCGAAGAGCTCGGGCAGCATCCAGGGATAGCCGTTCACGTCGCACTGCATCGCGGTGTTGATCTCGATGCCGCGGTCGCGGAGCCGCTGCACGGGGAGCAGATTGCGGACGACCAGCTCCTCGGACGCCAGATCGGTCATGTTCATCCGCATCGCGGTCACCTCGATCCTTCCCTCGCGGACGCGGCCGAGGAACTCGTCGATGGCTTCAGGAGGACGATCCTCGAGGTATCGCTCGACGGACCACGTCGCCTCGCAGGTCCAGCGAAACCGCGCGTCGTCGGGGTGGGAGTCGGTGAGGCGGCACGCGCGCACAGCCTCGTCGATGAAGACGAGGTGGTCCGCGTTCAGGCGGCTGGGGAGCGCGGTGTATCCTATGTCGGTATGGGTGTGCTGGACGAGGAAGAGCTTCCACGGGCGCAGCGGCCCGAGATCGATGGACGCCTCGCGGCTCCACTCCTCCGCCGCCGCACGCACGGTGACGCTCGTCTCCTCATCGAGCGGAGGGACGAGGACGCTGAAGCCGCCGAGGACCTCGTCCGGCTGTCCGCTCGCGACGGACTCCGGCGGGCGCCCCGGAACCCGAACTTCCACCTGAAACGTCGCCACCGGCTGCGGATCCTCGAAGCGGAGCCGCAGGAGCTGGCGGCCGGGATCCTTCCGCGGAGAGACCCTGAGCGGCTCGAGCGACAGCTCGCCGGGCGCGTCTGGCGGGACGGCTGAAGCGGCGCCGGCGGTGAAGACCGCGGCAGCGACGAGAGCGATCATCGAGACCGTAGAGCGATGCTGGAGAAGCATGGCGATACCTTGTGATCCTCGGGTAGCTTTCGGCAGAGGACGCTTCGATCCGCGGCGCGTGCCGGCGCTGCGAGCCGCTGGCTCTCGTGGTGATACCCGATCCCGGCGCTCTTGAAAAGCCTCCTCCAGCAGCTTCGAAGGATAGCCAGGCGACCGCCTACAACTCCCGACAATTCCGGCTTCGACACGGGCGGTCTGAAACTCGATGATGAACGCGTCGACGACATGGTGTGTCGTGTGCCGTGGCGTCCCGTTCTTGGTTCGTTTCAGGGAAAGGAGAGAGGAAATGAGCCGATCTCTTCTCGTTGTCGCAGGGCTTGTGTGGGGATCTTGCTGGGCGGGTGTCCGGCCGGCGGCGGCCGCGGAGCCATCGCTGGCGAGCATCGTGCCCTCGGACGTCCACTTCTACGGGCACTGGAGGTCCACACCGGAGCAGAGCCGGTTGCTCGAGCCCTACGCAAAGGCGGTCCGGCGACTGGTCGACTCAGGCATCGGCCGAGACATCTTCGATCTCGCCACGCTCGATATGCCTTCATGGCAGCGCGACGAGGCCCGCGCGATCGCGCAGCGGGTCATCGAGATCGTGAAGACTCCGCGCTGGGGGAAGCTCATCGAGAAGGAGATCGCCGGGGCCTTCCGGCTGGCGATCCCGCTTCCCGAGTACCTCTACCTCTTCCGCGTTCCGCCCGAGGACGCGGCGGGACACG
>JAFGKN010000786.1 GCA_016928605.1 Planctomycetota bacterium
CGTCCGGCGACGGAAGCGGTCGGCTGGCACAGCCAGCCGGGGGCCGCCACGTCGGCCCCACTTGACTTGTTGGCCTTCTCATGGAAGTCACGGAGGACACGGGGATGATGGAAGGCACGATGGAAGGGAGGATGGAAGGCACGAAGGAAGGGACTCTGCTCCGTGCGTCCGCGCCTCCGTGGCGAGTCCTTCTTCTTACTGAGGCCGAGCGCGAATCCGAGCGCGAATCCGAGCGCGTGTCCGGCTCCTGCAACTAGAGCTGCGGGGCGTCGTCGATCCTCGGGATTTCGGCGCGCCGGCGCGCCTCGCGGTAGAGCTCGTCGAACCTGCGGTCCGTGTCCTCGGTGATCTCCTTCAGCCGCTCTTCCATCCGGAGGCGTCGCGCTTCGATCTCCTCCTTCTCGGCGTCAGCGTCGATGCGCTCCGGCTCGCCGAGGCGGATCAGCGCCCTCGAGAAGGGACGGGGCAGGATGAAGCCGTCCCAGGAGGGCAGGGCCCAGCGCTTCTCGACGGAGATCGCGACGGGATAGAGCGGCAGTCCGGTTCGCGAGGCGAGGTAGATCGCACCGGGATGGAAGTGATGGAGGGGACCGCGCGGCCCGTCGGGTGTCAGCGCGAGGTGGAGCGAGCCGATGTCGTCCTTGAGCACCTCGAGCAGCACCTTCGACCCTCCGCGAGTCGTCGATCCGCGGACGGCGCGCATCCCGAGCTCTTCGATCACGCGCGCGAGCATCTCGCCGTCGCTGTGATGGCTGATCATGACGCGGAAGCCGGAGTTTCTGTAGTAGCCGCCGATGGTGAAGAGGCGCTGGTGCCAGAAGACGAAGATACCGGGGGTGCGGGAGAAGGGAAGCCGGCCGCGGAGCACGAGATCGCCGTGCCAGCGCATCCGGAGGGTGCGGGTCCAGGCATGGATCAGCGGCGGGCCGATGAGACCGGCGAGCCAGTTGCGGATCCTTCGTCGTGCGTGTCGATCGAGCATGGAGCGGCCATCCTACCGCTCGGGGACGGAGCTTGAACAGAGCGAGCGCTGCCCGCCCCCGCAGTTTCAGACCGGCTCCCACCGGGCGTAGAGATCGTCCCAGCCGCTGACGAGCCCGGAGCCGATCGCCGCGAGCGCGGCGGCTCCCAGCTCGCCAGGACCTTCGTTCCGAACGATCGCCTCGACCTCGAGCCCCGCCCGCTCGAGGCGCCTCGCGGCCTCCTCGCCGGCCCTGTCGAGCCCGGGGTCTCCCTCCGCTTCACCCTCGGGGTCCGGACGCCACTCGAGGTCCAGGCCTCCGGTGTAGACCGACGGATGCCGCGAGAATCCGTCGGGCACGGCCGCCGGGTCGGTCGATGCGCCGAAGACGATCCGCCTCGCGCGCGGAGCGATCCAGAGCTTGCCGCGGCGGAGATCGCCGCTCGCGATCCGAGAGCAGGAGGACGAGAGCCCGCCCGCCACGAGCCACAGGCCGCCCGGCAGGCCCGTCTGCCGCATGCCCTGCTCGCTGATCCGCCCGGTGCGCACGTCGCAGTCGAACACCGGGGGCAGCCAGCCGGAGTCGAGATCCTCAGCCGCGAGGCGATCCTCGTCCCAGCGCGATTGCCCCTCGATCAGGAGACCCTGCCGCGACGCGGCCGTCACGTCCGCAGCCAGGGCGCCGCTGATGGCGAAGCGGTAGTAGTCCTTGGGCGAGAGGATGCAGGCGACGCGGCGGGCGAGGCGCGGATTCTCCGTCCGCCAGCGGCGGATGTCGGCGGCGATCCCCTCGTCCGGGAGGAGGCGGAGATCTCCCAGCGGCTCCAGGTCGAAGTCGAGAGCGATCCACCCCGGCGGCGATGCGAGGCCGATGCCCCAGATCCTTCGCAGGGCGACCGGCAGGTCGAGGTAGATCTCCTGAAGCACGTAGCCGGCCGCCCGCAGCCATTCGGCCGCCGGCACCTCCACCGCGCCGCGCTCCTCGTCGCGCCGCGCGTTGAGGATCTTCGTCGCCTTGCGCGCGGTGACCGTAAGCTGCCGGCTCAGCACCGCCGCGCGGACTTCCCCCTCGGAGAAGTCGAGCCCCAGGAACTGGATCGCCGCTCTGCTCACGCCAGCAGGTCCTTCACCAGGCTCCGCTCCGTCTCGAGCTCCTCGACGCTGGCGCGGATCTTCCCTCGCGACTCGTCGTTCAGCTCGAGCCCGCTCACGATCTCCCAGCCCCCCGGCGACGCGCGGACGGGAAACGACGAGATCAGGCCCTCCGGCGTGTCGTAGCTTCCGTCGGAGACGACGGCGGCCGACGTCCAGTCGCCGGGCAGCGTCCCGCGCGTGAAGGTCTTCACGTGATCGATCGCCGCGCTCGCCGCGGATGCCGCCGAGGACTTGCCGCGCGCCTCGATGACCTGCGCTCCGCGCTGCTGCACGCTCCGCAGGAACTCTCCGCGGAGCCATTCCTCATCCTGGATCGCCTCGACAGCCGAGAGCCCGCCGATCCGGGCGTGATGGTGATCGGGGTACTGCGTGGAGCTGTGGTTGCCCCAGATCGTCACGCGCTCGACGTCGGAGACCTGGACGCCGGCCTTGCGCGCGAGCAGCGAGACGGCGCGGTTGTGATCGAGGCGGGTCATCGCGAACCACCGGTCGTCGGGGATGTCGGGGGCGCTGTGGCGCGCGATGAGGCAGTTCGTGTTGCAGGGGTTTCCGACGACGAGGATGCGGACGGCGTCGGATGCCTTCCGGAGCGCCTTCCCCTGGCCCACGAAGATGGGGCCGTTCTCGCGGATGAGGTCGCTCCGCTCCATCCCCTTCGTGCGCGGCTTCGATCCGACGAGCAGGGCCCAGTGAACGCCCGCGAAGGCCTCTGCGGGATCGTCCGTGAGGACCACCTCCTCGAGCAGCGGGAAGGCGCAGTCCTCGAGCTCCATGGCGACGCCCTCGAGAGCCTTCATGGCCGGAGGGATCTCGAGGAGCCGGAGGACGACCGGCTGCTCGGGGCCGAAGGCATCCCCCGCGCCGATGGAGAAGAGCAGGTTGTAGGCGAGCTGGCCGGCCGCGCCCGTCACGGCCACTTTCACGGGTTCTGCCATCGGTTCTCACTCCTCAAGGGGCCGCGAGCCGCTCGTCATGGGCTCTCCATGACCTGAGGCGCAGCCACAGAGGAACATAGCGGCGGAAGCAGACGGAATCCAGAGCGGAACCGTAGCGCGGAGCGGCTCGGGGCAGCTCGGCTTCGCAATCAGTTCCCGGCGATGATCGCGTCGAGGCGGCGGCTGTGCTCCTCCATGGAGAGGTCGCCGCCCTCGATCGTCATCCAGCCGCTGTAGCCGATGCGC
>JAFGKN010000787.1 GCA_016928605.1 Planctomycetota bacterium
CGACCTGGCGCGCGCGCGCGGGCCGACCGCCGGCGCGGTCTCCATCGACGGCGGCGAGTCCTCCCGCGGCATCGACCCCGCCTCGCCGGTGGCCACTCCCAGCACGTACGCCCGGCGAGGGGAGGCCATCAGCGCCCGGCACGCCGTTCTCGCCGACGTGCTCGAGGATCTGCTGGGCCGGCTCAAGGCGGAGCGGCGCTTCCGCGACCTCAAGATCCTCGAGCTGCTCTTCAGCCGCGGCGTCAGCCAGCAGGACGCTGCGCGCCTGGCGGAGACGAGCGAGCCGACCGTCTCTCGGACCCGCAAGGCGATGGTCGAGGACCTGCGCCGGCTCGTCGCGCGCCATCGGCAGGCCGACGCGCTCGACGACATCCCCTGGGGCGACGACGTCTCGCGGCTCGTCTCCGAGATCTGGGCGGAGAACCTCTTCACCTGCCTCAAGCGCAGCACGCTGGGCTCTCATGCGCTCGGGGTCCTCGAGGGCGACTGGGAGGACTACGTCCGGTTCCACCTCGAGACCATCGCGTGCGAGTACTGCGCGGCGCACCTCGCGGACATATCCACTCCCGAGAAGGGCGTCAGCGAGGCGACTCGCCAGCGGATCTTCACCTCGAGCGCCGGATTCCTGAAGTGATGCGCCGCTCCCGCAGCGGACCGGCGACGCGGCTCCGCGGCGGATCTCGGCCTCCCGCGGCGGACTCCTGAAGCGATGCCCGCGCCGGCTCCGGGATGCCCGCGGGCGGCGCCGCGCAGCCTCTCCGCGCACCGGCATGCGGCGCTTTCGCAGGTCTCTCCGGGCCGCGCCCGCGTCCGGCGGATCGGCCCTGGCCATGGCGGATCCGCGCGGTCCGCTGCTACCCCCGAGCGCGGGCGCGAAGGCTCTTGTCAAGCGATCGAGGATTTCCTACACTACGCCGTTCGTGCCCGCCAACCGTCTCGCGTAGCGAAGGAACCCCCGCATGGTCAAGCAGCTCATGGTCGTCCCGGAGGAGGTGCGCCGGGCGGACACCATCCACCTGGGCACCATCCCCGTCAACACCTATCGCAAGAGCCTCAGGGAGGAGATCCAGGACGGCCGCCTCGACGTCCCGAGCGCCCTGCGGATCTTCAGGGACATGGCGGTCATCCGCGAGTTCGAGACCATGCTCGACCAGATCAAGAAGATGGGCTCCTATCGAGGACTCGCCTACGAGCATGCGGGGCCGGCGCACCTCTCGATCGGGCAGGAGGGCTCCGCGGTGGGCCAGGCCTTCCTCCTCTCCGTCGATGATCACATCTTCGGAAGCCACCGCAGCCACGGCGAGATCATCGCCAAGGGGATGTCCGCGATCGAGAAGCTGCCGGAGGCCGAGACGCAGAAGATCATGGAGACCTACCTCGGGGGAGAGATCCTCCGGATCGTCGAGCAGGAGGGTGCCGGCTCCTTCCAGGAGCGGGCCGTCGACTTCCTCCTCTACGGCCTCCTCTCCGAGATCTTCGGGCGCAAGCCGGGCTTCAACCGCGGGCTCGGCGGCTCGATGCACGCCTTCTTCCTCCCCTTCGGCGTCTACCCCAACAACGCGATCGTCGGAGGGAGCGGCGACATCGCCGTGGGATCAGCGCTCTACAAGAGGGTCCAGAAAAGGCCCGGGCTGACCATCGCCAACATAGGCGATGCATCCACCGGCTGCGGGCCGGTGCTCGAGGCATTCAACTTCGCGACGATGGCGCAGTTCTGGACCCTCTGGGAGCCCGAGTACCGCGGCGGGCTGCCGATCATCTTCTTCCTCATGAACAACTTCTACGGCATGGGAGGGCAGACCAAGGGCGAGACGATGGGCTTCGAGCGGCTCGCGTGCATCGGCGCCGGCTTCAACATGCACAACCTCCAGGCCGAGGTCATCGACGGGAACAACCCCCTGGCCGTCATCGATGCCATCCGGCGCAAGCGGGAGATCATCGAGGAGGGAGACGGCCCGGTGCTGCTCGACGTCCTCACCTATCGCCAGAGCGGCCACTCCCCCAGCGACGCCAGCGCCTACCGCGTGCGCGAGGAGATCGACATGTGGCGGAGGGTGGACCCGCTCGTCGAGTACGCCCAGCAGCTCGAGGATGCCGGCGTCGCGACCAAGGAAGAGCAGAAGGAGATCCTCGAGTTTGCGGAGCGCAGGGTGGAGCGCGCCTGCCGGCTCGCGACCGACCCGGCGGTCTCGCCCCGCGTGGATGGAGACTTCATCGCGAGGGTGATGTTCTCTCACAGCCGCGAGACCGAGTACCCCGGCCTGCGGCCCGGCGACCTCCTCGCTCCGCCGGAGGCGAACAGCCGCGTCCAGGCCATCGCGAAGAAGAGCCGCTCGGGGATCGATCCCCAGACGGGCGAGAAGCTGCCGGAGTCGAAGGCCGTCTCCCTGCGCGACGCGCTGTTCGAGGTCATCTTCGAGCACTTCCTGAAGGACCACCGTCTGATCGCCTACGGCGAGGAGAACCGCGACTGGGACGGAGCCTTCGCGGTCTACCGCGGCATGACCGAGAGCTTCCCCTACCACCGGCTCTTCAACGCCCCCATCTCCGAGGGGGCCATCGTCGGGACGGCGGTGGGCTACGCCATGGAGGGCGGACGCGCCCTGGTCGAGCTGATGTACTGCGACTTCATGGGCCGCGCCGGGGACGAGCTCTTCAACCAGCTCTCGAAGTGGCAGAGCATGTCGGCCGGGGAGATCAAGATGCCGGTCGTCCTGCGCGTCTCCGTCGGAGCCAAGTACGGAGCCCAGCACTCCCAGGACTGGACCGCAATGGTCTCTCACGTGCCCGGGCTGAAGGCGGTCTTCCCCGCCACGCCCTACGACGCCAAGGGGCTGATGGCGTCGGCGCTCCAGGGGGACGATCCGGTGGTCTTCTTCGAGAGCCAGAGGATCTACGGCGTGACGGAGTGGTTCCAGAGGGAAGTGCCGGCCGAGGAGTACACCATCCCCATCGGCCTTCCGGACGTGAAGCGCAGCGGCGAGGACGTCACGATCCTCACCGTGGGAGCGACGCTCTACCGGGCGCTCACGGCCGCCGACCGCCTCGAGAAGGAGTTCGGCGTCTCGGCGGAGATCATCGACGCGCGCTCGCTCGTGCCGTTCGACTACGGCCCGGTCATCGAGTCGGTGAGGAAGACGGGGCGGATCGTGCTCGCCTCCGACGCCTGCGAGCGGGGAAGCCACCTCAACACGCTCGCCGCCAACATCCAGCAGCTCGCCTTCGACCACCTCGACGGCCCTGTCGCCGTCGTCGGAGCTCGCAACTGGATCACCCCGCCGGCCGAGCTGGAGAGCCTCTTCTTTCCCGGCGCCGACTGGATCCTCGATGCGATCCACACCCAGGTCCTCCCCCTGCCAGGCTACCGGCCGACGTCGGATCGAACCGCGGCCTACATGCTCCGGAACCACCGGGAAGGAGTGTAGCGAGGTGCACGCCGAGCCGGCCGGTTTCTACGTGGACGAGGCGCCGCTGCGGGAGTGGATCCTGAAGGCGTACCACGAGCAGCGCAAGCCGACCGGCGACTCGTTCCTGCTGATCGAGGCCCTTCGGGACCTGCTCTCGGGACCTCCGGGAGGCCCGAGCGTTCCGGGCTCCTACCACTTCGAGACGGATCCGGCCTCCTCGGTCTCCGGCTTCGCTCGAAGCCTCGACGCCGTCTCCGGCGGCCTCGCCGGCGCGGTCTACGGTCCGATCCTGAAGGCTCTGAGGCGCCGGGGCGGCAAGGGGGAGGCGGAGATCGTCGAAAACCCATCGCTCTTCGTCGCATCCCTGTCCGGATCGATCGCGCTCAGAAGCTCCCTCGACGAGACCATCGCCAGCGCGCTCGTCTCGGCGGCGCTCCTCACCGTTGCGCGCCAGGGGAAGGACCGCGTGGCGGGGTGGATCGGCGAGACGTGAAACGCGCGTCCCCTCCGGTCGCGGCGCGGAGCTGATCTACTACTTCCGAAAGTTGTCGCGCGGCGCGCAAAAGGCTCGAAGGGCGGTCGGTTGCCGCGGTAGGCATCATAAGGAAAGC
>JAFGKN010000788.1 GCA_016928605.1 Planctomycetota bacterium
ATCGCGTCGTCGTCGCTTCTTGCCCGCCGGCTCCTCGCTCGGCCTCGGGCCTACGGAGCGTCTACTGAAATAGGCTCTTAGTCGAGCGCCTCCGCGCCTCCGACGATCTCCGAGATCTGCTGCGTGATACCCGCCTGGCGCTGGCGGTTGTAGCGGCGCTTGTAGACCCTGACGAGGTCATCCGCGTTGTCCGTCGCCGTCTTCATCGCCATCCGGCGGGCGATCTGCTCCGAGGCGGCCGCCTCCACGAGGAGCCTGAACAGCGAGTAGATGATGGAGAAGGGCAGCAGAGACTCGAGAATCGTCCCGAGATCCGGCTCGAAGATGAACTTCCTGCTCGGCCTCCACACGACGCGATCCTCCGCTCTCGGCCTCCAGTCGCCGCCGGCGCCGGCTCCCAGCCTCCGCGCCGCGAGACCTCCGGGTCTCGGCCGCGCGATCGGCAGGAGCCGCGTCAGAGCCGGTCTCTGAAGGCCCGCGGAATGATAGCGAGTCGAGACGACGAGCGCCTGATCGACCTCTCCGGCGCGGAATCTCTCCATGAGCCCACCGGCGATCTCCTCGGCATCCTCGAAGCGGGGCCAGTCCCCGATATGAGTGTAGGATGCGCAAAAAGGCTGCTTCCTGAAACTGAAGCGCGAGATCCCCTTCTTGCCGATCATGCTCACATCGGTCGCCCGCCCGCCCGCCTCCTCGGCCTGGATCCACCGCTCCGCCGCCTGCAGCACGTTCGCGTTGTATCCGCCGCAGAGCCCGCGGTTGGCCGTGACGACGACCAGGGCGTTGCGGCCGGCGCTCGCGCGGGGCGGCTGCCCTGCCTCCGGCTCCATGAGACTGTGCGTCACGTTCTCGCCGGCGCAGAGGTTCTCCAGCAGCTCGCCGAGCTTCTCGTTGTAGGGAGCGGCGATCTCCACCCTGCGCGTCGTCTTCTTCGACTTCGCGGCCGCCACCATCTCCATCGTCCGGGTGATCTTCTTGGTGGCGGAGATGCTCTTGATCTTCCTCTTGATGTCCTTGGCGCTGGCCATGGGTCACCCCTTCCCGCCCCCGGGATCAGCCGGAGGACGCGATGCCGGACGTTCTCGGCTCGCGCGGAATCCCTCGGCAAAAGCCCCGATGACCGACCGGAGGAGATCCTCCGTCGCCTCGGTGATGTCCTCGTCGGCACGGATCGCCTCGAGGACCTCCGGATGATCCGAGCGGAGATGCTCGAGCAGCTCGGCCTCGAAGCGGCGCGTGTCGGCGACGCGGATGGAGTCGCAATAGCCGTGGGTGCCGGCCCAGATCACGGCGATCTGCTCCGCCACCGGCATGGGCCGGTACTGCCTCTGCTTGAGGATCTCCACCATGCGGAGACCGCGGTCGAGCAGCGACTGCGTCGACTCGTCGAGCTCGGTGCCGAGCTCGGCGAAAGCCTCCAGCTCGCGGAACTGGGCCAGGTCGAGCCGCAGCGATCCGGCCACCTTCTTCATGCCCTCGACCTGCGCCTTGCCGCCGACGCGGGACACCGAGATTCCCACATCGATCGCGGGGCGCACGCCTCCGAAGAAGAGGTCCGACGCGAGATAGATCTGCCCGTCCGTGATCGAGATCGCGTTGGTCGGGATGTAGGCCGAGACCTCTCCCTCCTGGGTCTCGATGACGGGAAGCGCGGTCAGGGAGCCCCCGCCTAGCTCGTCGGAGAGCTTGGCTGCCCGCTCCAGGAGCCGCGAGTGGAGATAGAAGACGTCGCCGGGATAGGCCTCGCGGCCCGGCGGGCGCCTCAGGAGAAGGGAGAGCTGCCGGTAGGCCACGGCCTGCTTGCTCAGATCGTCGTAGATGCAGAGCGTGTGGCCGCCCCGGTGCATGAAGTGCTCGGCCATCGCGCAGCCCGCGTAAGGCGCGACGTACTGCATCGGAGCCGGAGACGAGGCCGGCGCGCTGACCACGATCGTGTAGTCCATCGCTCCGTGGTCCGCGAGCCGCTTCACGACCGCGGCCACCGTCGAGGCCTTCTGGCCGATCGCGACGTAGACGCAGATCACGCCGGTGCCCTTCTGGTTGATGATCGTGTCGACGGCGATGGCGGTCTTGCCCGTGCCTCGATCGCCGATGATCAGCTCGCGCTGGCCGCGGCCGATCGGGACCATGGTGTCGATCGCCTTGATTCCCGTCTGGAGCGGCTCCTTGACCGACTGGCGGTCGGCGATGCCCGGCGCGAGGCACTCGACGGGCCGGAACTCCCGCGTCTCGACCGCCCCCCTGTCATCCATGGGCCTTCCGAGAGGGTCCACGACGCGTCCGATCAGCGCATCTCCGACGCCCACCTGGAGCACCGTGCCCGTTCGCTTCACGATGTCTCCCTCGCGAAGATCATCGAAATCGCCGAAGATCACGGCTCCGATGCTCTCCTCCTCCAGGTTGAAGGCCAGGCCGGAGGCTCCATTGGAGAAGAGCAACATCTCCCCCGCCATGCAGCGGGCGAGACCGTAGATCCTGGCGATCCCGTCTCCCACCTCGAGGATCATACCCTCCTCCTCGAGGACGATCTCGCTGCGGTACTGCTCGATCTCCTTCTTGAGGACCGAAGCGATCTCTTCGGGATTAATCTTCATGGACCAGCTCGCTCCCGAACTTCAGGCGCGACAGTCTCGAGCCGACTCGCTCGAGGTCCGTCTTCAGGCTGGCGTCGGCAACCCAGCCGTCGAAGCGGAGGACCAGACCGCCGAGGATCTCCGGATCGACACGCCCTGCCAGCACCAGCTCCCGGCCGATCCGAGCGCCGAGCACCGCGGCCCATCTCGAGATCTCCTCCGCGCTCATCTCGACGGCGGTCGTGATCTCGCCGCGGCTCCTTCCGACGCTCTCGTCGTGGAGGGCGAAGAAGCGCTCAAGGATCTCTGGAAGAAGGGCCTGGCGGCGCTTCTCGATGGTCAAGCAGAGAAAATC
>JAFGKN010000789.1 GCA_016928605.1 Planctomycetota bacterium
CCGCGGCGAAGCCTCCGGCGTGGGCGGACCAGTCGATGCCGGGCAGCAGGGAGAGCACGACGATGTAGATCAGCCAGCGCAGGAGCGAGTTGCGCAGCTCGTGATGCCTCTCGCGGATCGAGTAGACGAGCAGGATCCCTATGAGCCCGCAGAGGGCGCCCGAGGCGCCGATCGAGATGACCGCTCCTCCGGCGAGCAGGTGTCCCCGCGCCCAGGTGGCGGCCGAGCCTCCCAGACCGCAGAGGACGAAGACGACGAAGAGCTTCCCCGAGGAGAGCAGCGGCTCGCAGAAGCGCCCGAGGTCGAAGAGCACCCAGGCGTTGAAGGCGAGATGGATCAGGCCGCCGTGAAGGAAGATGCACGAGATGAGCCGCCAGACCTGCCCCTCCTCGACCACCTTGAAGGGGATGAGCCCTCCGAGATGCTCGAGCGCCCGGATCGAGATGACCGCCAGGCTGATGTCGTCGCCCGGCTCCGCGAGCTTCCACTGCGCCACGATCTCGAGGCCGTAGAGCCCGAGGACCAGCAGCAGGAGGAGCGTCGTGATGGGGAAGTCTTCGTGGAATCTGCGCTGCACGCTGATGGTCTCCGCCGCCGGGGTCTCGGTTCGAGGTCATGATAGGGGGCCGGCGAGGGACTCTCAAGGCCGATGTCGGCGCGAGGCCGCCGCGCGAGCGCCGTGGGATGCCCTCGCAACCCGCGGCGCTTCGCCGTATTCTGTCCGCCATGCATAGGCGCGCCCTATTCAAGGATCTCGACCGGCTCGCGCGCGGCGTCAGCCGCAGCTTCTACCTGACGCTCCGGATCGCCCCGCGCGCCGTGCGCGGGCAGCTCGTCTGCGGCTACCTCTTCTGCCGCGCGGCCGACACGATCGCCGACACGAGGATCCTCCCCGCTGCGGAGAGGCTCGACCTGCTGCGCCTCTACCGCGCGCAGCTCGAGCGCGAGGAGCCGATCGCCGCCGATCTCGACCGCATCCGCGGGGCCGTCGCCGGCGCCTCCCAGGTGCCGGAGGAGCGAGAGCTGCTCGAGCGGCTCGACGCCTGCTTCGCCGCCTACCTGCGCTTCGATGTCGCGGACCGCATCCTCCTGCGGAGGCTGGTGACGACCCTGACGCGCGGCATGGAGATGGACCTCGAGCGCTTTCCTCCCGAGGAGAGCGGCGATGTGGCCTCGCTCGAGACCGCGGGCGATCTCGACCTCTACTGCTACCACGTCGCCGGATGCGTGGGGGAGTTCTGGACCGACCTGGAGTGCGCGCACCTCCGCGCCCTGCGCCGCTGGGACGTCGACCGCTACCGCGAGAAGGGCGTCCGCTTCGGCAAGGGGCTCCAGATGACCAACATCCTGCGCGACGTGGACGGAGACCTCCGGATCGGGCGCTGCTACCTGCCGCGGGCGGACCTCGAGGAGATCGGCCTCACGGCGCGCGAGCTGCGCGACCGGAGCGACCGGAGCGCGCTCCGCCCGGCGATCCACCGCTGGATCCGCCGCACGCTCGAGCACTACCGCGAGGGCTGGGACTACACGCTGGCCATCCCGCGGCGGCTCGTCGCGCTGCGCCTCGCCTGCATCTGGCCGCTCTGGATCGGCCTCTCCACGCTGGAGCTCCTCGCCGCGGCCGCCGATCCCTGCGCTCCCGGCGTCGTCATCCGGATCCCGCAGTCCGCGGTGTGGAGCCTGATGCGCGCGTCGGTCGTGCGCGCCTTCTCATCGCGCGCGCTCGACCGCGTCTACCGCCGGCTCGAGGGGCAGGTCGAGGACGCGCTCGAGGGGTGAGATCTCTCATAACGACACCGCCTCACGGAGGACCCGATCCCGGATGCGCGCCTTGAGCCCGCGCTCCGTCACCACGTCTACCCCGCGACCGAGGAGGCGCTCGAGCTCGTACTGAAGGCCGCCCAGGTCGAAGAGGCTCCGGCCGGGCTCCATGTCGACCAGGAAATCGACATCGCTTCGGGCGTCGGCGTCCCCGCGCGCGACGGACCCGAAGAGTCGCGGGTTGCGCGCGCCATACTTTGCACAAAGACGCAGGACGTCCTCGCGCCGGTCTCTCAGCCCTTTCTCAACGGTCATACCCGGGCTCCTTCAGCTCGGCGGGGATGGCGCCGTCGAGCTTCGCGGTCCACGCGTGATGCTCGCGCAGGGTCCCGATGATCCGCACTCATCGTCTCCTCGAGCGGCTCGACGAGGTCACGAAGTCCATCGTGCTCGAGAGTTTACTCGGAAGGCTCGGGCCGGGTCAATCTGCGGAGCACGACGCCGTCCGGGCTCATGCAAGCAACCGAGCCACCGTACGAGCCTATTTCAGTAGACGCTCCGTCGGCCCGAGGCCGGCTACGACGGTAGAAGGCAAGGAGCGCGAATGAGGCGATCTGGAAGGAGTTGATCGTCGATTGAGCGCGACGAAGAGTTCTGCCGTCGTAGCCGGCCGAAGCCAGGATGGTCTACTGAAATAGGCTCTAAGCGTCGAAGACAGCGTGCGGCCGATGCGCTTGCCCCGGGCGTCTACCGCGCCTTCGACCTGGGCTTCGACCTCTTGGCGCTCTTCTTGCCGGACGTCTTCCCGCTCGCCGGCCTCGTCGCGGCGCCCTTCGCTCCGGTCGTCCCGGGCCGCTTCGGCGAGGCGCTCCTCTTCGCGCTCTTCGCCTTCCTCGGAGCCGCTCCTCTCGGCGGAAGCGCCGGGCCCGCGGCCTTCTTCTTCTCGAGCAGCTCGAGGGCATCCTCCATCGAGACGCGGTCGGGATCCTGGCCGCGGGGGAGCG
>JAFGKN010000161.1 GCA_016928605.1 Planctomycetota bacterium
CCGAGAAAACTCGCGCGATTCCTCGCGGTCGCCGCCCGGGAGCTTGGGTAACGTGCAGAGCATCCAAACGAGTTCTGCCGCGGTACGGAAAGAATGAAGCGAATCTCGAAACACATCGCGGGGAGAGGCCCAAGTCCTTTCCGAACAGTCGCTTACAACGCAGGCCGCTGCAGGGCGTTCGGTGTCTTGACGGCTCGTAGCCGCGGGGCGCCCAGCCGCGCCGCGTGCTTCCTCCTCTGCTGGTCGAATGAAGCAGCCGAGAGAGGTGGCAAACAACAAGAAGAAGAACAAGAAGAAGAAGAGCAGCCGTCTACCGGCGATGCCCTCGCCTGCGGGGATTCAGCGGGCCGGGATAGCGTGTCCGCTCTCGCCGAGCCGCCCATCTGGCCGCTGATCCCCATGCGACGGCGGTCTCCGCGACCATGGTGCCGACGAACGGCGGCTGCCTGCGAGAAGCCCGTCCCTTGAGCCTCATCGAGAGCAGGAGCGGGGGAGCCGCTGCGATGAGATCGCGCGCCCGCTTCTTCTCGAGTGTTCTCGGCGCGAGACCGAGGACGCGAAGCGAGCCCTCCCGCACGACCGCCGCCTCTCCTCACGGCGCGGCCGGCTCGTACCGCACGGCGACGCTTCCTCCGGGCTCCGGGATGCGCATCTCGAGGCCCGCCGCGAGATCGCGGCCCGCCGCGCGCCGGATCGACGACCGGCGCTTCGCATCGAGGGTCTCGATGCGGTACTCGCGGCCCGGATCGATGCCGCGCAGCGGCGCGCGGAGCGCGATGTAGTT
Source organism: Planctomycetota bacterium (assembly GCA_016928605.1). GTDB lineage: Bacteria > Planctomycetota > UBA8108 > UBA8108 > UBA8108 > JAFGKN01. The sequence goes on from JAFGKN010000161.1 coordinate 785, forward strand.
CGACTCCGCCCTCCGGAACGCGAGCACGAGCCCCGCGTCGAGATCGGGGCGATGGAGCTGGTAGGCCATCCAGACATCCTCCGCGAGGCTGCACGACGTGAGCGGGTAGAAGTCGCCGTACCAGAACTTGCTGTTCTCGCGCGCCTCGGCCGCGGCGGCGCGCGCATCCTCCAGGGAGAACGCCGGATCGAGGTAGTCCCACTGCGCGATCGCGCCGGTGGTGGCCGAGCTGCGGAAGTCGTAGGGATCCGGCGTCCAGCCGCAGGCCAGGTGGAGCGGGATGTAGAGGCCGAGGCCGCAGCTCTGCACCTGGTTCCAGTCGGCGTGGCCCGGAGAGCAGCTCGTGTCGCTCCGCCAGAAAGGCACCGAACGCCGGATGGTCTCGAGATCGATGCGCCGGCCGCCGCTCGAGCAGTTGTCGATGAGGAGCCCCGGCCGCCGCTCGCGCAGCTCGTCCCACAGCGCGTAGTGGCCCTCGACGTAGCGGATCTCCGTGATCCCTTCGCGGTCGGGCGGGTCGGCGGCGCGCCAGAAGGGGAGCGGATCGATGTTGAAGTCGTTGCGGTAGATGTCGACACCGGACTCCTTGATGCGGCTCGCGAGCAGGTCCGCCATCCAGCGGCGCGCGGCCGGGTCGTCGAGCTTGAAGAGGCCGCCCTTCTCTCCGCCGTGGACGAACTCCGGATGCTCCCGCGCGATCTGCGTCCCCGGCGCGACCCTCTCCGGCTCGAACCAGAGGACGAAGCGGAGGCCGAGGCGATGGCACTCCTCGGAGACCGGCTTCAGTCCTCTCGGGAACTCGTCCGGCTTGGCCGACCAGTTGCCCACGCCGTTCGGGAAGCCGCCGGGGAACCAGGCGGCGTCGAGCCAGTGAGCGTCGAAGCCCATCGCGGCGGCCTTGCGCGCGGCCTCGATCTGGCCGGCCTCCGTGGCCCATGCGGGCCGTGTCCAGATGTAGCGGTCGAAGCACTGCGAGGCGAAGGGCATGGCGGAGGGCTTTCCGCCCTGCTGCGGCGCGTGGTGGAAGAGGAGGAGCCGGCGGAGGCGGTTCCGCGCGAGGATCCGGTCGCCTCTCCAGGCGGCGAGGAGGATGCGCGGAGAGCGGATCTCCTCGCCCGGCTCGAGGTAGAGCCGCGTCCTCTCCATGCCAGCGCGGAGACGTGTGGGACCGCCCGGCGAGCGCTCGAGCGAGGCGGCCCACTGGCCGCTCCAGCCGATCGCGGCGCTGATACCCTCACCGCCGTACTCGAGGTCGAAGAAGGGAAACGCGCCATTTGAGGGCCTTCCGCCCTCCGGCGCGAAGCGCGAGCCCTCCCCCACCCGGAGCTCCGTGCGCAGCGGGAGGAACGACCGCGCTCCGCAGACATCTCCGGTGATCTGATGGAGGACCGCCGCGCGCTTCGAGCTCGCGGTCCGGATCCGGACGTCGACGGCCTGCACGCCCTCGAGGATGGGGCTGCGCGCCGCGCTCGTGTTGCGGAAGCGCAGCACCCATTCGACGGCGGCATAGTCGGGGAACACCGCCACCTCCGCGCGCACCCGGAGGCCGGTCTCGGGGTCGGTCCACGACGCGGTCCAGAAGATCCGCCCGTGGGATCCCGCCGCCGCCCCGGCCTCACCGCCGGAGACCTCCCGCCGCCAGCCCCGCAGGAGATCCTCCGACGGCCTCCCTCCGTAGACAAACGAGAACGGCGGGCCGTCCGGGATCAGGTAGGGATCCCACTGCCCCTCGTCGAGGTAGACCTCCCGGCCGCCTTCGAGGACGATCCTCGCCTCCGCCCAGTCGGCCTGATCGTGGCCGACGCCGTCGTCCGCCGGGTCGACGACGAGGCGCAGCTCCGCGGCTCCGCGGGAGATCTCGACATCCACCGCGAGCGGCTCGGCGCCGCCGCGGAGGACCGGAGTGCGCAGCAGCTCCTTCCCTCCCGCCGAGACGGCGAACCGGACCGAGCCGCGCTTTCCCGCCGTGTCGTGGTTGTTGTCGACGCCGACCTGCGCCCGGAAGCGCCTCGCGCCCTCCGGCAGGCGCACCGCGATCTCGCTCGCAGCGTGGCTCCCGAGCCCGCGCTCGAAGCTCTTCGAGCCGATCCGGAGCGGCGTCTCTATGGCGGACTGCCCGAAGCGGAGCGTGCTGTGATCCTGGCGCAGCACCTCGATCCGGAGCGGAGCGCTCGCTCCCGCAGCGCCGTCGGTCTCCTCGCCGAGGAAGCTGGCTCGCGCCCACCGGAAGGCATCGCGCGTCTCGGCCTCGCTCGCGAGAACGGGCTCGCGGTCCATCTCGCGGCGGAACTCGCGGGGGATGTCGTCCGGCTCCGCCATCCCGTCGGGGGCGGATGCGAGAAGGATCGAGGCGGCAAGGGCGGCTCGCAGGGAAACGCTCATGGGCATCCTCCCGAAACGCGGTGATCGCTCTGCTCGGCTCGCCGGCGCCCGCCCTCACCCCGGGACGCCGGCGGCGGCCACGCCGCCAGGATACCCCGGAGACTCACGCCTCTTCCACGCGGCTCCGCGCCGGAGGAGCTGACCCGCGCCGAGGAGGAGGCTGGACACCCCTCGCCTTCCGCCTGCGCCCATGAAAAAACCCCGCCTGGGGATTCTCCATCCGCTTCTGCGGGGTCTGGTGTTGCCGGGATCCGCTGCCTTGGGGTCCTGAAGGGTGATCCCTGCGCGTAGAACGTTGTGAGCGGTAGAGAGCAACCCGCAGGCCACATCCGCCAGCGGGGAGAAGATCCCGCAAGTCTCTCTGTTCTCTCAGATTGCAGGATGCGGCCTCCGGCGGGATCCGGTCTTGCGCCTTGAGGATGTGCAAGAGACCAGCACAAAAACGCGCCGACTGCACAGGAAACCGCCAGGCGATTGCCAGCATGTGCTGACTCGCGGAGGGGGAGCGGGAACGGGAGAGGGATCCTGCACAGGGACGGCGCTGGCGCGCGGTGAGGGAGCTGACTCCGGGGCGGGCCGTCAGCCGCCGACGTCCACTCCCAGCTCCTTCAGCCGCGCCGCGGCGTTGAGAAAGTGGGCGGTGAGCCAGAAGACCGTCCAGTCCTCGACGTACCCTCCGCGGAGGCTCAGAGGGTCATCGACGCGGCCCCGCTGGGCGTAGTTCGTGTGCTGCGGCTGCTCGCCGTGGCTGCCGAAGGGATCGATGAGCTGGCCGCAGCTCCGGTACATCACGGTGGCGAGATCCTGCAGCTCCTTCCGGCCGGTGATCCGCCCGAAGCGGTAGATGTCCGGAGTCATCAGGACGCCGTACGCATCGATGTGCTGGTTCTGCGGCGAGACGACGGTCCAGCCCCGCGTCCGGAATGCGTGATCCCGCAGCCGGCCCGGCGGCAGGTCGATGTCCCAGACGACGACGTACGTCAGCACGACGTTCAGAGCGTGCTCGGCCGCCTCGAGGAACTCCCGGCCCTCCGCGCCGAGATCGTGAAGCGCGAGGAATCCCTGGAAGGCGGCGTAGGCCCCCTCCTTGTCCTCGCAGCGGGCGTCGAGGGTTCCGCCCCAGTAGGGCTCGCGCATCGAGAGATGACGATCCCTGTACACGCGGCCGGCCTTGAGCGCCGCGTCGCGGTAGCGCTGCTCGCCGAAGAGCTTGAAGGCCTCGCAGAGCGGGGCGATGAAGAAGGCCTGGTCGGTCGAGCGGGGACGCCAGCCGTCCGCCAGGATGCGCGCGGCGTGGACGTCGCAGGCCTTCCTCAGGAAGGACTCCCAGCGGCGGCTGTCGAGCCCCGTCCTGCGCGCCGCGCGGATGGCCCAGGCGAAGTTGGCCATCGCCTGCCCCTCGGAGAGAGGCTCGATCCCCCGCCACTCCTTCTTCCCGATGTCGTACCAGGTGTGAAAGCCCTCGGCGTGGAAGGCGGCGCCGGAGAGGAAGTCCAGGCTCTTCTCGACCTTCGCCTTCCAGGAGGGATCGCCGAGCTGCGGAGCGAGGACCTGCAGGGCGTAGCCCGGCGACGCCGCCTGCCCGCACCAGCCCATCACGAGGAAGTCGCGGTCGGCGTACTTCTCGAAGCCCGCGACATCGCCCTGCTCGTACCAGCGCGTCCGCGCGTAGCGGTACTTCGCCTCGATGATCTCGGCGAATCCGGGAAGGCCGGCCATGTCCTCGACGGGATGCAGGTCGAGGCTCGTCCGGATCGGCCGCGCGAACCCCGAGCCCTCGCGCGGCACCGGGTAGACCTCGAGGAAGAACGTCTTCTCGATGACCGCGCCCGGCATCACCTCGAGCCAGGCCGGAGGATAGCCCACGAATCCCGGCTGGACGGCCTTGATGACGCTGCGCCGCCCGTTCGACGCGCAGGGTCCGGAGAGGAGCACGAGCTCGGAGGAGTCATCCTGCGCCGTCACCCCCAGCGACCACCACTGGTCCCGCACCGATCCGCGGGGCACGGGCGACGGCAGCGAGTGGAGCGCCGCGCCGCGCATCGAGCCCGCGTCGCCCCACTCGCACGAGGCGAAAGGCATCGGATAGCGGTGCTCCTCGAAGATGGCCTCCTCCCCCGGCGAGCCGTGGAAGACCGGCACGCGCCCGCTCGCCTCGCCGGAGGGATTGCCGTGGTAGAGGATCCCGGGCAGGACGACGCGCCGCGTCCGCGCGGGCACGCGGAAACGGACGGAGAGCGTCACCTCGCGCAGCGGTTCCCGGCCGCGCCACTCCCATCTCCGCACGACGCGCAGGCGATCGCCCTCGCGGCGGCACGCATCGCGCAGGATCCACTCCCCCGCGGGGATCTGGAGCCGCCCCTCGAGAATCGTCCAGGGGCCCTCCTCGCGGCGCCTCTCGGGCCTCGCGTGATGCCAGCCGCCGGGCCAGTCATCCTCCCACGCGGTGGCGATGGACCAGAGGCCCTCCTGCGGCGAGGCGAGAAGGGGCTCGCCTCCTGCGCCGAGGACGAGCACCGGCCCCTCGGCGCCGGGCTCCGCGTACCGCACATCGAGCTCGGCGCGGAGCGAGGACGCAGCGACCGGCAGGGCGCAGGCGAGGAGACCGGTGAGGAGCAGGCGGCGTGGAGTCATCAGGAAAGCCTCTCTCGGTAGCCGGCGGATACTGTGGATGGCCATCGCTGGCCGTGATGGTGATGGTGATGGTGATGGTGATACTGATCGTGATGGCCCGCAGGCACCGGCGCGCCGCCGGATGGCGACGTCTCGCGGGAGCCGTCACTCGAAGCGGAGTCCGAGCTCGCCGCCGAGCCCGAGGATGTGGCGCCGCGCCTTGTCGTACTCCTCGGCGCTCGGGAGATGCTCGATCATGAGCGGCGGCGAATGAGACAGCTTCGCGAGGCGGCGCAGGAACGTCGTGTAATCCAGCTCGCCGGTTCCGGGCCGCACCTCCTTGAAGTGCACGTTCATCTCCACCTCCCAGCTCAGGTCCTTGGCGTGGCAGCTGACGATCCAGGGGCCAAGCTTGTCGAAGCACTCGTCGATCAGCGCGCCGCTCCGGTAGAACCGGGCCGGAGAGTTGACGATGTTGCAGGGATCGAGATGGGCGGCGAAGGCCTTGCGGTCGACGGCGCGGAGCATCTCCAGGTAGGAGTCGGCGCTGTCGGGAAGCGCCCACCCCATCATCTCGTAGGCGAACTTGGCGCGCTTCGGCTGGACCTCGTCGATGATCTTCCGCGCGTTCTCGACCGCCGCATCGAAGAACGTCTTCGAGAGGTTGTCGGGATGCGGCCCGAACCAGTGCTCGCGGCTGAAGGATCCCGCGATGTCGACGCAGCAGAGGGCTCCGATCTCGTCGGCCAGCGCCAGCCCCTCCGCGACGAACTCGAAGTTCTTGCGCCTCTTCTCCGGGTCCGCGTCGAGGAGATTCACCCAGCGGCCGACCTCGGCGATGACCACGTCTTGGCGGGCGAACGCCTCCCGCGTGGCGCGGATGCGCTCCTTGTCGCTCAGCGGGATCGACGGGCAGTAGGCGCCGCGGTAACCGAGGGCGCGATGGGCCCGCGCGAAGGCGTCGGGATCGTCGGCCTTCTCGAAGACTGGCGCGCCGAGGCGGATGGCGTGAGTCTCGGGCTTCGCCGCCGCCTCCTCCTCGGCGCGCAGCGCGGCCGCGGAGCGAATGCCGGTGAGAGCACCGGCCGCCGTGACTCCTGCGGCGCGCCGGAGAAAACCTCGGCGGTGCATCGTCCTGTCTTGCATCTTCATCTCCTGCTCCGAGTTCCCTGCGTCGCTTTCAGAACTGGTACCTGTCGATGTTCTCGATGTCGAAGACGAGCGGCGCGCCGAGGACGACCACGCCATCCTTCACCTCCAGCTCGCCCAGCCGGCCGAAGCTCGCGGTGCCATCCTCCAGCTCTCCATCGGCCAGCCGCCTGGCGGCGTGGACCGTCAGGTAGCCGAAGTCGACCGGATCCCACAGCACGAACTTCTTCACCGTCCCGTTCTTC
>JAFGKN010000790.1 GCA_016928605.1 Planctomycetota bacterium
ATCGCTCGCGCCGGCGTCATCGCTCGCGCCGGCGTCATCGCTCGCGCCGGCGTCATCGCTCGCGCCGGCGGCACCGACAGCGCTTCCGCGGGCGGCATCTTCATCGCCGTCTGTCTCACCCGCAGGGCTCTCTCCGGCGCCATCCGCTGCCTGGGGCGCGGGAGCCTCCGCCTTCGGCCTCTCGGGTCCGACATCGCTGCATCCCGCCGCCAGGACGAGGAGCGCCGTCCATGCCAGTGCCATCGAGCGCGGTTTCAAGAGCAACAGCTTCATCTTCTATTCTCCATGCGGGGGCAGGCGACCTGCTCGAGAGCCTTGGCGTAGTCGAAGGGCTTCTCGGTGATCGACTCGTTGTGGCACGCCCAGCACCTGTCCTCCCTCACGCGCCCGAAGCGGTGAGCCGATGGGTTCTCCGCGTGCAGCGGCTTGACCCAATGGCAGCTTTCGCACTGGACGTTCTTGTAGGGCGCCGCCCTCGTGGGATCCACGAACGTGAGACCGTAGGCCAGGGTGTGGCAGTCGATGCAGCTTGGATCGAGGTGCTTGCTCTCCTTCTCGAGGGTCGAGTAGGCGGTGCTGTGGGCGGTCCGCTCCCAGAAGGCCTGCTGCTCCTCGTGGCAGGCTCCGCACCCCTCGTATCCGATGAAACTGTCCGGGAGGAGCCGCACCTGAGTCGGGTCGAAGTCGACGGGGATCCGCTTGCGCGTCCCGAGGACGCTCTCGTTGACGTAGTCCACGAGCTCCGGATGCGAGTAGATGTGAGGGTGGATGGGAGCATCGTATCCCTTGAACTCCGAGATCGGACGGAGGCCGCTCCGCACGCGCATCTCGAAGACGCCGACCCGCGAGCCCTGCCCGTCGATCCTGAGGATCGGAGCGCCGAAACCGGTGACGATGTACTCCGCCCCCGCGACCCAGATCGCCTTGTTGCCGCGCTGGGAGAACGGATCGATGATCGCGTCGATGCCGGGGACGGTCCTCGCGATCTCCTCGTTGTCGGCGACGTTCACGTGGGAGAGTGCGATGAGGACATCGCACTGCTCCCGCAGGCGCGGGACTAGATCGCGCGTCGTCTGAACCGCGTCGAGCAGGCGGTACTTCTCCGCGAGCACCCGGCGCTGAAAGGTCCGGTTGAGGCTGCTGAGGAGGACGCCGAAGATCCCGATGCGCCGTCCGGCGACCTCGATGAAGGTGTGCGAGGAGAAGACGGGAAGGCCGCTCTCGCTCTCCACCAGGTTCGCGCAGAGGACCGGGAACCGCGCCGGGGCGAGGAACTCCTTCAGCTTGTCGACGCCGAACTGGAGGTCTCCCGGCCCGAGAGCGATGGCCTGGTATCCGATGAAGTTGTACGCCTGGAGAACGGCCGCTCCCTGCTTGAGGCTGCTCCGCTCCTGCTGCGGGCTCGGGGCTCGGATCGTCGGGGATCCGAAGAAACACTCTCCGCCGTCGACGAGCAGGACGGGAGAACGGCCGCGGACCTGCTGGATATACGTCAGGCGCTTGGGCAGACTGCCCAGCTTGATCTTCAGGCGCGGTCACCCGCAGGTCCCCGTGTAGCCCATGTTGTTGACGGTGTAGAGGAGGGTGATCAGGGACTCATCCACCGCGTTGGCTGGGGGCTTCTCCTCCGCGGGCTCGGCCTGCGCTGCCGGGGCAAGGGACCGCTCCGCGGCAAGCGCGGCCGGAGACCGCGCAGCCGTCTTCGCATCCGGCTCTGCGGGCAGCGGTTCAGCGCGGGGCGGACCCGGCGCGCACGCCGCGATCCACGCGGCGGCGACGGCGGCGGTCGCGATCAGGGAGAGGGAGAGAAGTACGTTCACCGCTGGTCGCTGGAGGCTTTGCACTGCGGTCGGTTTCCTCAAACGCCGATGGAGGGCCCTTCTTCCTGCTGGCCGCCCGCGGCGGAATCGCCGGGGAGGGAGCCGCAGGTGGGCATGCTGGCCGTGTACAGCAGCCGCTGCCAGTAGAGCGCGACGTCGGAGCCGTCGGTCTTGCCATCGGCGTTGGGATCCGGCGGGCACGGCGCGTCGCGGAGGTCCATGCTCTGTCCGCCGCTATCGCCCAGCGTGTGCCGGCCGACCCACGAGGTGAAGACGACCACCTCTCCCAGGCTGCAGCGGCACACCGCCGGGCTCCACCCTGCGGGCGCGGATGCGTGGCCGGCCGGCGCACCGGGAGGCATCGTCTCTCTGTCCAGGTGGAGGGCGGAGGCCGGATCGAACGAGAAGCAAGGGTCTTCTCCGCCGAGTCGGTCCACGCACTCGTTCTCGTCGACGAAGCAGTCGATGTCCGCGAGGTGGATGATGCTCGCGCTCGGCGCGGCCGCCGCTGGCAGCCGCCGGGCGAGCTCCGGCGCGGGCTCGAGGGTTTCGCCCTCCGCGGCGGAGAGACCGCCGCTCCCGGCGGACTGGAGCGAGGCGACGGCGACCGCCGGCTCCGCCGGATCTCTCGAGACCGGCGAGAAGGGCCCGAGGATCGCGGCCAGGATGAGAGCGGCGGCGGCGGAGCTCGAGAGCATCCCCCCGAGCCACCGAGCCCAGCGCCAGCGCGCAGAATGCACCTTGGCCGCCCGGACGCGGTCGATCACCTTGCCGGGGAAGCGGGAGGAGAGGAGGGGGGCATCCAGGGCGATCTCCAGCACGGAGAGCCGCTCCTCGACGAGGTCTTCGAAAGTCCGCCGGCAGGCTTCGCAGAGCGAGTGGTGAGCGAGGAGCCAGCTCTCGCGCAGGGGATCGAGCTCCTGCTCGAGGAGCAGGTGCTGCAGCCCGAAAGCCTCCTCGCAGCTCAGATCGCGCCGCTCGCCCGAAACGGGCGCGCGGCGGGTCGGGTCATCGATCTCGGTTCTCTTCATGGTAGCCTCGCAAGCTCGGCTCCGGCCGCCCGAGGAGAGGGCGTCAGGAGGACTCCTCCTCGCCGGCCTCTCCCCACCTCTGCCGGATGAGCTTCTTGCCCTTGCGGATCAGGTAGTCGATGCGGTGGCTGGCGATGCCGAGCCGCTCCTCGATCTGCTGGTAGCTCAGACCGTCGAGGTACTTGAGCTTCAGGACGGTCCGGATCTCCGGGGGCAGCCGGAGCATCATGTCCGAGAGCGGAGGGCCCTCGTCGCCGGAGGCGCCCCGCAGGGCGGCGCGCCGCGCCAGCCTCTGCTCCTGCGCCACCCTCTGCTGGAGCTCCTGGATCTTGACGATCTTGTTCCTCTCGCGGTGATACCACTTGTGACAGCGGTTGTAGGCGATGCCGAAGAGCCAGCCCCCGAAGTTCTCGGGGCTCTTGAGCGTCGACAGCCCCTGGTAGGCCGCCAGGAAGACGTCCTGCGTCAGGTCCTCGGCGTCGAAGCAGTTCCGGCTCTTGTAGTAGGCGATGTTGAAGACCGCCTGCTGGTATCGCGCGATCAGCTCCTCGAAGGCCGCCAGATCGCCGCGGACGCTTCGGCTCACCAGCTCCTGGTCGGGGGTTCTCTCGGGCTCGCCTCCGCTCATGGGCCGCGACGGTCAGCTCCTTCTCTGGGAGCCTCTCGGAAACGTCCAACCCGGCTTCGGCCGGCCGCGGGCCGGCGGGACGACTTCGGAGATAGGCTCTAAATCCTTGTTCCGGAAAGGGTTCTCCGGCCTTTCGGACCGGCTTGTTCCAGTTTACCTTAGAAGTACCGGGGCGAGACGGGTTCTCTGAAAAAAACCGCCAACCGCTCAGACGCGCGCGCGGGAGCTCTCGGGGGCAGCGCCTTTCAACCGAGCCAGCGCTTGAGCTCGCCGGCGAGCACCTCGGCCGCCTGCGCCGCCACCTCGGAGTCGATGTCCTTGTGGAGGACCAGCCGGACTCCCCGGGGCGGGAGGGCGATCGCCAGGAGACCCCGCTCGGCGAGGCGGGAGACGAAGCGCTCGTATCGGTCGGGCGCTCGGCCCGGCCAGCTCAGGTAGACCATGTTGGTCTCCGGCGGGGTGACCTCCAGGCCGCGCGCCGCCAGGGGGGCGATCGAGTCCGCCAGCTGGCGGGCGTGGCGATGGTCCTCGGCCAGCCGCTCCACGTTCCGCTCGAGCGCGTGAAGGCCGCAGGCCGCCAGCACGCC
>JAFGKN010000162.1 GCA_016928605.1 Planctomycetota bacterium
ATTGAACTCCACCGGCAGGTTGATGATCTGGAAGAGGGCGACGACGGCGATCAGGAGGATCCCGATCGCGGCGAAGAACTTCCACCCGCTGATCACCAGACCGAGGAAGATCGCGACGTAGCCGAGGCTGGACCCCAGGCTCGCCAGGGGCACCACGAAGTTGCGGAGCAGAAGCGGAGCGTAGTCCGAGGCATGCTGGATGGCGTGCCCCGCTTCGTGCGCGGCGATGCCCACCGCGGCGATGGACCGGCCTCCGTAGTTCTCGGGGGAGAGGCGGAGGACCTTCTCGCGCGGGTCGTAGTGGTCGGAGAGCCAGCCGCGGCTCGGCTCCACGCGGACATCGTGGATGCCCGCGTCGCGGAGGATGCCCATCGCCGCCTGCGCGCCCGTCACTCCGGAGGAGTTGGCGATGCGCGAGTAGCGGCTATACGTCCACTTCACCCAGCCCTGCGCGATGAGCGAGATCAGCAGCAGGGGAAGAGCGACGTAGAACATGTACATCGGATCCCAGATCCACATGACGGCACCTCAGGGGAGTGCTGTTTCGGTTTTCCGCGTCGAGGGGCAAACCTGTGCCTCTCGACCATCCATCAACGGATGAGCGGCGCTCCGTCTGAAGCCCGGTTTCCAACGGGCGAGCCAGGCTTTCCAGGCGCCGCTCCGCATGAGGATTTATAGGCCTGGTCCGGCCGTCCCGCCACGGGTTTCAGGGGCCGCCGGGCCGCGGCGTTCAGCTGCCTCCGGGCCGCGGTCTTCAGGGGGTGCCGGGCGGGGAGGCCCTCCCCGGGCGGCGTCGACCGCCTGCGCCGCGGAGTCCGCGAAGCTCCGCCGGACCGCGCCGATCCGGAGGTTGGCCCGCGTCGGGTGGACGCGGTTGGACAGGAGGATCAGGAAGATGTCGCGGCGCGGGTCGAGCCAGATGGATGTTCCCGTAAAGCCGGTGTGGCCGAAAGCGTCCGGGGAGAGGACCTCCCCCGCCGAGCTCCCCGCCGACGGCGTGTCCCACCCCAGAGCGCGGCTCGATCCCTCGACGAGCCCGCGGCGCCGCGTGAAGCGCTCGAGGATCTCGCGGGGAAAGACCCGGCTCTCTCCGCGCAGCCCGCGGAGGATCTCCGCCGCGAGGCGGGCGAGGTCTCCGGCGGTCGAGAAGAGGCCCGCGTGGCCGGTCCTTCCGCCTGCCGCCCTGGCGTTCTCGTCGTGGACGACGCCGTGGACGAACGTCTCCGCCGCCGCAGCTGGCGGATCGCCCTCGGTCCCGCCCGGATCGACGGCATCGGCCTCTCCCCCCTCCTCCGCTCCGGGCTGCTCCGCTCCCGCCACGGGAGCCGGAGGGGGCGGCTCGGCCTCCCGCTCGGTGGGGGCGATCCGCTCCCGCAGCTCGCGGGGAGGGTTTCTGAGGGTCTCCCGCATCCGCAGAGGTTCCAGGACGAGGCGCCTCTCCAGCTCCTCGAGCGGGGCGCCGCCGGCGCGCGCGGCCGCCTCTCCGAGGAGGATGAAGCCGAGGTCGCTGTAGCGCGTCGCCTCGCCCGGCGGCGCGGCCAGCGGCGCGGCGAGGATCGCTTCGAGCAGCTCCTCGCAGGACTTGACGCTGCGCCAGAAGGGCCTCCAGGCGTCGAGGCCGGCGCAGTGGGCGAGGAGGTGCTCGATGCGCACCGATGCCCGCCGCTCGCGATCCTCCTCGGTCGGGGCGCGGTCGAGGAAGCCGGACACGTGCTTGGAGACGGCATCCTCGAGCCGCAGCTTGCCGTCGCGGATCAGGCAGATGACGACGGAAGTCGTCCCGACGACCTTCGTGAGCGAGGCCAGGTCGTAGATCGTGTCGGGCGTCGCCGCCGCGGATCGAGCGGCATCGAGGTGGCCGAAGGCCTCGATCCAGAGCAGCCCCTCGCTCGATCCGACGGCTGCGACGGCTCCGGGGAAGGCCCCCTCCTCGACGGCGGATCGGAGAGCACGGGCGGTCTCCGTGAAGTCCGGGCGCCTCTCCTCCTCGGCGGGCAGCCACGCACGCGAGGAGGCCGCGATCGACGCGGCCGCGACGGCCGACGCGGCGCGCCGGAGCGCGGCCCGGCGGGAGATCTCGACCGCACGGGGCGCCGGAGAGGCGGCGTCGAGCGCGCCGGGCGGCGCCGGTTCCGCGGCCGCGGGGAAAAGCCCCGCGGGGGCGCGGATGCTGGATCCGGTCGGCTTGCGGCCCATCAGAGACCGAGGAACTCCTTCATGTGGTCGTCGTAGATCTCGCGAGCCTTCGGCGCGGCGAGGTTGAGTCGATACTCGTTGATGATCTTGACCGACATCGCGATCCACTCGCTCCAGCAGTCGGCGCAGACCGCGGACTGGATGCTCCGGCCGATGTCTCCCCGGAGCGGTGGACTCTCCAGCCCCTCGCGGGTCCGGAGGCAGCGGCGGCAGCGGATCTCGCCCTCTCCCGCCGGCTCCTCCGCGCTCTCGTCCACGAGCTGTGGAGGCTCGACGCCCTGCTCGCGCAGGAGATCGCTCATCGCGCGGCGGAGGGCGAGCTCCCCCTGCTCGTGGGCGAGCCGTACGCCCTCCTCGAGCAGCTCGACGGCCTCACCCCGCTCCCCGCGGGCGAGGAGGGTCCGCGCCAGATAGCTCATGGCCTGCAGGTGGCGCGGACGGATCTCGAGGGTGCGCCGCAGCGACGCCTCGGCCGCCTCGAGGTTCCCAGCCTCGTGGTGGAGCCGGCCCAGGTTGAAGTGCGCCATCTCGTTGTCCGGGTCGGACTCGGCCATCCGCGTGAAGAGCGCGATTCTGTCGGGTGGGCTCATGGATCGGGTGGGTCCTCACAGCAGGGGGAAAGGGGCTCGCCGCTCGCGGCCCCGGCGGCCTTCAGGGGCCGAGCCGCACCGGCAGGGGACGTCCGCTGCCGGGGGTCGAGCGCGGCGGCTCGTCCTCCCAGACGCCGGGGATCTCCTCGGAGCAGACCGGGCAGGCGGAGCCGCGCATCCGGTTCTCCTCGACCAGGAATCCGAAGCGGCGGATGAGAATCTCGCCGCAGCCGTGGCAGTAGGTGTTCTCCAGGTCGCCGACCGATCCCGACCGGTTGCCCGCGTAGACGTAGCGCAGGCCGGCCGTCTTGCCGATCTCGGCGGCGCGCAGCAGATCGCGGACCGAGGTGTGGCCCCGGTCGTTCAGATGGTAATCGGGGTGGAAGGCCGTCACGTGCCAGGGCATCAGGGGGTCGACGTCGGCGAGGAACTCGGCCATCGCCCGCAGCTCGCCGTCCGAGTCGTTGAGCCCGGGGACGAGGAGAGTGACGATCTCGACCCAGAAGTCGAGCTGCTTGAGCCGGCGGATCGTCTCGAGGACCTTGGTGAGCTTTCCGCCCAGCTCCCGGTAGGTCTCCTCCCGGAAGCTCTTGAGGTCCACCTTGAAGAGCCGGACGTAGGGCCGGATGTAGTCCAGCACTTCCGCGCTGGCGTGCCCGTTGGAGACGAAGGCCCCGGTGATCCCGTGGACCGCGCCATGCTTGAGGATCTCCACCGCCCACTCCGCTGTGATGAGGGGCTCGTTGTAGGAGGAGGCGATGACCGGCGCTCCGGCGCGGACGGCGGCGGCGGCGATCTCCTCGCTCCGGCAGGGCTGGAAGGCCACCTCCGCGGCATCCTCGCGCAGCGCCTGGCTCGTGAACCAGTTCTGGCAGTAGGAGCACTTCAGATCGCAGCCGAGCATGCCGAAGGTAAGAGCGTCCCTCGCCGGGAAGGCGTGGAAGAACGGCTTCTTCTCGATCGGGTCGCAGGCCAGGCCGGAGACGTAGCCGGAGGGGCGCTGCAGGACGCCGCCGCGGACGAACCGGACGCGGCAGATCCCGCTCGCCCCCTCGCCGAGGCGGCAGCCGTGGGCGCAGGCCAGGCACTCGATCCGCCCTTCCCCGAAGCGGCGCGTGAGCTCGGCCGCCGAGGGCGCGGTCATGGTGGCGAGGACATCCCTGGGGTGGCTCGGCCGTTGCACTGGCATGGAAACATCATAACATCACGCGTCGGATGTCGAGAACGGCGTGGTTCAGAAATGGAGCGATCCGGGTGACACTGGCGTGTTTCAGAAGCGAAGAACAAGCGCCGTAGGCGCCCGGCGCCCATCAGGCGCCGAGGAGAGGGAGGCCGCGTGTCGCGGCCGGTGCGGGGGAGGGTCCGCCTCCCCCG
>JAFGKN010000791.1 GCA_016928605.1 Planctomycetota bacterium
GGACAACGCCTTCGATGCCTACCGCGACATCGGCTTCATCCTCTCCCAGCGCAGCGACCGGATGGACGAGGCCGTGGAGGCCTACCGGCAGGCGATCCGGTGCGACCCGGCCCAGAGCGGCATCTGGACGCGCATCGGCCTTATCTTCATCCACCAGAGCCGCCTCGAGGAGGCGGTCGAAGCGCTCCGGAACGAGATCGCCGGAGGCGGAGCGAGCGAGAACACCTACTGCAGCCTCGGCATGGCCTATCAGCTCCAGGAGAGGCACGAGGAGGCCGTCGAGAGCTTTTCCCGGGCGCCGGAGCTCCGCGGGAGGCTATCTACGGGCTGGCGCAGTCGCTGAGGGCGCTGGGCCGCCACGAGGAAGCGGCGCAGAAGATGAGGGAGTTCAAGGAGATCCCCGCCCCCTCCCGCCGTCGAGGAACTCGAAGCCGAGCGGGAGAGAAAGAAGACCAAGCACAACATCGAGGAGCAGAGGAAGCTCACGGGCGCGACCTGGAAGGATGCGGCGGCCCTCTTCGTGTACGAGCCAAAGCAGCTCCGGGCCGAGGCGAAGGCCCTCGAGGCGAAGGGGGAAAAGCCCGACCCGCCCCCCTACGACTACCCGGCGGAAGCGAGCCGGAAGGCTGCCGCCCCTCTCTGCTGATCAACCGCGCCACGGGCCAGAAGTCCTGGGTTCAGTTCAATCTCCGGGGGCTCACGAACCGCTTCGCCGTCGGGGCCCGCGTGACGATCGAGGCGGGCGGGATCCGCCAGATGGCCCAGGTCTGCTCGAGCGAGGGCTACGCCGCGACCCACGACTACCGGCTCCACTTCGGGCTCGGCGACGCGGAGCAGGTCGATCGCGTGGAGGTGCGCTGGCCGGGCGGTGCTGTGCAGGTCCTCGAGCGGCTCGAGGCCCGCAAGGTGCACTGCATCCAGGAGTCCGTGGAGTGAGCTGAAGCTCTTGCCGCGCGGCCCCGCAGCCGCACCCGCACCGGCCGGGATCGAGCGAAACCGCCCAGGCGACCTCCGGCCATTCCACGCCGAAGCTTGCATCACGGCATGCATCGGCTACAAGAGTAGATGCCCGTTCGCCGGTGCTGCGCGCGCCTGCGGAGACGACGCGACGGACCGGGATTCCGTCTGCGCGGCGGTGGAACAGGCTCTCCCGCGGCTTCGGCGCCGCCGTGGCGTTTCGGCTCGCTGCTGCGTGGCTCGAGTCGATCGTGGGCTTCGTCCAGCAGCCCGGGCAGACCGGGTCAACCCCTTCCAAGCTCCCATGGAAACCACGAAGGTCGCCCGCCATAGCGTCGTCTGGAACGATCGGGACTCCCGCCCCGAGAGACCCCCGATCGACGACGCGCTGACATCGTGGAGGATCCACAACCGCCGGAGGAGCCACCTCAATGCGTGCCGAGTCTTCGGAGGTCGCGAGTACCACCTCAAGTGGTTCTTCCGGAGGCCCTTCGCGGGGAATCCAGCGCTGCGGGAGTACGAGAACGCGCGGAGGGTCAAGGATCTCGGCATCCCCTCGGTCGATGTCGTCGGCTGGGGCCGGCACCGCTGGGGCACCTTCTTCGTGATGGAGGGCTCTCCCGGCTCGCCGCTCTTCCGGCTGCCGCAGCTTCCTCGACCGGAGGTTCTCCATCGCCTGACCGTCGAGCTGGGGCGGCTGATCGCTGTTCTCCACAACGCGAACCTGTGCCACCGGGATCTCTACGTCGACCATGTCCTGATCGACGAGGAGAGCCTGCGGATCATCGACGTGGGCCGCGTGATGTCGTTCCACCGCCGCCGCTGGATCGTCAAGGACCTCGCCGGCCTCCTCTTCAGCGCCTGGAGAGAGAAGATCTCCGCCCAGACCTGCCGGCTCTTCCTGCGGAGCTACCTCCTCCACAGCGAGCGGCGCTGGAACCGCAGGCGGCTCGTCTCGGCGATCCTCAAGAAGGCCCAGAGCTACTGGCGCCACAACGAGATGGCAGGGCGGAGCAACCGTCGCCGGCCCGATGCCGGCTCGTGAGAGGGGCCCGCGGTCCCGGCGGTCTGCGGCACGCTGGGGAGCGCGGAGCCTGTCCGGCTCCGCGCCGTCGATCCGGAGACGTACCTCTAGAGAGTCAGCAAGAGCGAGCCCCGGCGGCGAGCTCCGTCTGCCGCGGGGTCCCCGTGCTGCCACCGCCGACCGCGCCGGTTTCCGCCGGCCGAGGGCGCGTCAACTGCAGGCCTCCGGGGGCTCGTTGCAGGTGAGGGCGTCGGGGGTCGGATCCTCGCCGCAGGCCGGGAAGGGCGCGCTCGGCGGCGGTCCCCCCAGGAAGAGATACTGCAGCACGACGATGCTGTCGGTGAGGTTGAACGCGGCGTCGTCGTTGGTGTCGCAGGCCTTGATGCAGGGAGGCTCCCTGCCCGCCAGAAAGAGGTAGTTCAGGCCGAAGACCGCGTCGGTCAGGTTGATGCCGCCCTGGCCGTTGCAGTCGCCGCGCTGGAAGCTCTGGCAGTCGCCGATCCGTATCCAGCAGTGCTCCGCCCCGTCGGAGTCGTTGTCGAGGAGGCCTCCATCGTCCCTCCGCGTCTCGCCCGAGTAGGTGATCGCGTTCACCACCGGCTGGCCCGAGCCCTGTAGGCCGTCGAGGAACTTCAAGGAGCCGCTTGTGCAGAGGGCGCCCTGGCTGGCGAACTCTGCCGTCAGGAGGAGGAGCGTCGAGTCTCCCTCCGGCGGCAGCGCGATCTTCTCCGTGAAGCTGAGGACCACCGCGGAGACCGCGCCCTGGCCCTGGGGGCCCAGGCCCGCGAGCGGGCCCGAGAGGGGCTGCGAGTCCGGATCGACGATCTGCGT
Source organism: Planctomycetota bacterium (assembly GCA_016928605.1). Classification (GTDB taxonomy): domain Bacteria; phylum Planctomycetota; class UBA8108; order UBA8108; family UBA8108; genus JAFGKN01. The sequence continues at coordinate 2,813 of JAFGKN010000791.1, forward strand.
CATCTCGAAGCCGCCCTGCCTGAGGCCCGGCGGCCCGGCGCTCGCATCGCCGCCGGCGGTTCCCGCGGTCGTCGCCGAGACCATCGCCAGCCTCCCGGTGGCCGCGATGCTCAGGGTCCAGCCCTGGACTCCGCGCTGGAGATCGCTGCTCTCGCGCGTGCCGAGGATCACCCGAGCGCCGAAGGGCGCATCGAGCGTCGCCCCGTCGCAGTCGACGCGAAGATCGAAATCGGGATAGGACTGGGCCGGGAGCGCGGGGAGCGGCCCCCCCGCGAGGATCCACGCAGCCGCCGCCCACAGCATCCCCCCGGATCGGAGCATTCCGCTAGCCTTCACTTTGTACCTTCTCCTTTTGCTTGCAGCGAAGAGAGGCCGCTTCCCGGGGACGCTCGTTCCTGCGCGGGGAGGCGACTTCAGGGTGAGAGAGCCGGTCGAGGCTTCTCCATCATAGCGCTTTTCCGGCCGGGGACAAGTCGACGTCGCCGGCCGCTGCGCGGCCGAAGGGGATCGCGCTCACTCGGAGCCAGAGGCGGAGGCTTCTTCGCCCGCGCCCTCGCGGGCGCGGATCTCCCCGAGCGCCCTCTCGAAGAGCGCCCGCGCCGCGGCGTGCTCCGGGTCGATCTCCCTCGCCCGGTTGAGGCTTTCGAACGCCTGGTACGGCTTGCCCTTCTCAAGGTGAAGCCGTCCCAGCTCGACAAGCGCCTCGACGTCGCGGGGGCTCGTCTCGAGGTGGCTCTCGATCCGGGAGACCCGGGACGCCAGCTCGCGAGCCTCCTCGAACCTCTCGCGCGCCTTCGCCGCCTCCTCCGCTCGGCCCTGGCGCTCGAGGAGCTGGGCGAGCGCGTACCAGGCGGATGCTAGGTGGGGATCGCGCCGGAGCGCGCCCCTCCACGCCTCGATCGCCTCGGCGGGCCGGCCGAGCAGCTCGAGGCCCCGCCCTAGATAGAAGTAGGGCTCGGCCTGGTCCGTCGGCGCCTTGAGAGCCCGCCGGAACTCTCGGACGCTGGCCTCGACCTCGCCCATCCGCAGGAGCGTCTGCGCCAGGTTGAACCGGAGGTTCTGGTGCTCGGGATCGCGCTCGAGCGCGGCCTCGAGGAGGCGCACCGCCTCGTCGAACCTTCCGGCGCCGCGCTCCTGGATCGCGAGGTAGTGCGCCGCAGGCGCGCAGGCGGGGTCGCGCTCGAGCGCCTGGCGGTAGTAACGGGCGGAGACCGAGAACTGCTCCTTCTCATCCGCCAAGCCTCCGAGATGGTAGAGAGGCCTCGGATCGCGGTCGTCGAGCTCGGCCGCGCGGATGTACTCCTTCTCCGCCCGCTCGAGGTCTCCCCACGCCTCCCAGACTCGGCCGAGCCAGAAGTGGGAGGACCCGCTCTCCGGCGCCCGGAGCACGGCGATCTCGGCGGTGGTCTGGGCGCTCTCGAGATAGCGTCCCCGGATGAAGATCTCCGCGATGCGCCAGAGCGCCTCGGCGCGGTGCGGATGCCGGATGGCCACGGCGTCGAAACGGTCGAGGGCATCGCCGTAGCGGCCTTCCTCGAGCGCCCGCTCTCCAGCGATGAAGTCCGGATCGCGCCGGATCTCGTCGGGGGCATCGGCGAGAGGATCGAAGCCCCCGCCGCTGCGCGTCGGCGCGCCGCCCGCAGCCCCGCCCCAGCTCCGCGCGACGAGGACCGCGAGGGCGACCCCCGCGGCGAAGCCGGCCGCGGAGAGGATGAGCA
>JAFGKN010000792.1 GCA_016928605.1 Planctomycetota bacterium
AGAGTACCATGACGCCTGGATGGAGTCCTCGGTGAGCACCGCGAGCAAGGCGCCGCGGTGCCGGGACGAAAGGCATGCAGGGCGGTCGCGCAGAAAGGGAGGCATCATGCGCACGGCGAAGCTCGCGCTTGTCGCGTTTTTTCTCTCTCCCATGACCCTTCAGGTCGCCGCGGTGGCGGACATCACCGTCGGGGGCGCCCGGCCCGTGACCGTCCACGTGCCGGAGAGCTACGACCCGGAGGTGCCGATGCCCCTCGTCGTCAATTTGCACGGCTTCAGCCTGACGGCGGCGCAGCTCGAGACTCTGACGCGGATGCAGCCGCTGTCGGACGCCCTGGGCTTTCTGTATGCCTGCCCCCAGGGGACGCTCGATTCACGCGGCCGGCCCTTCTGGAACGCGACGGACGCCTGCTGCGATGTCGATGGAAGCGGCGTCGACGACTCCGGCTACCTTCGGGCCGTCATCGATGAGATCCGGTCCGCGCTGAACGTCGACGAGCGGCAGGTGTACCTCGCGGGCTGGTCGAACGGCGGGTTCATGTGCTACCGGATGGCGTGCGACCATGCGGACGCGATCGCTGCGATCGTCAGCTTCGCGGGCATGACGCATCTCGATCCGGCGCGATGCGCGCCGTCTGTGCCCGTCCACGTGCTCCACTGGCACGGGACAGCGGACGCGATTGTCGCATATGGCGGGGGGGTCCTCCCCGATTGGCCCGGCGTTCCCCCTTTCCCTGGCGCGGTGGCGACGGTCGAGCAATGGGCCCTGTACAACGGCTGCTCGGGCGAGCCCGATACCACCATGGAGCCCATGGACCTGTACCCGCAACTGGCGGGCGCGGAAACGAGCATCGCGCGGTACGCGGGCTGCGACCCCCTCGGTTCCGTAGAGCTCTGGACGGTCTCCGGCGGCGATCACACGCCGCCGCTCGTCGGGGCTGTCGTCGATGGAGCCACCACCACCGTCTTCGCGCTCCGGGCGGTCGAGTGGCTCTTCGCGCATCCCAAGGGGCCTCTCCCGCGCGCGGCGTTCACGCTCTCGCCGGCGAGCGGGCGCCATCCCTTCCTCGTCGCTCTCGACGGCAGCGCCTCCACGACTCCCGAGGGCACGCACATCCTCTCCTACGAGTGGGACCTCGGCGACGGGACGTCCGCCGAGGGCGCCACCGCATCGCGCACCTACGAGGATCCGGGCCGCTACGCGGTCGAGCTCACGATCCGTACGGACGACGGCGGCAGGATCGACAGGGAGAAGGCGAGCGTGGACGTGGCCTGCGCCTCGGGGGACATCGCGCCCTGGGCGGCGTCGGAGGTCGGGAGCCTCGAGCCGCTCGGGGGCGCGCATCTGGAAGGGACGGGGGAGGAGGCCGCCCTGCACCTCTGCGCCGCCGGCTCTGCCTTCGGCCCCGCCGACGGCCGCTTCTTCTTCGCGCACCGGGAGGCCTCGGGGGACTACTCGATCACCGCGAGGATCGGGGAGGCTTCGGGCGGCGGCCCGTCTTCGAGCGTGGGAGTGCTGCTCGCCGCCGAACCGGATCCCGCCTCGCCGCTCGCGGCCATGTTCATCCGGCGGCTGTCCACCGGCTGGCGGCTCCGCTTCAGCTACCGGCTCTCCGCGGGCGGCGTCACAAGGACGCAGGGCGCAAGCCGCCTGGACGCGCCGCCCTGCTGGGTGCGCATCGAGCGGCGGGGCGAGCGTTTCGCTGGCTCGAGCTCGCTCGACGGCCAGACGTGGGAGGACGTCTGGGACGTGGAGATCCCGGAGCTGCCGTCGACGGTGCTCGCCGGAGCGTTCGCCGCCGGCGACGACGATGGCTCGAGCGGCTACCGGCCGCTCGAGGCGACTCTCTCCGAGATCGAGATGGCCGAGCTGGCGCCCGAGGTCCGCTTCATCCGCGGAGACTGCAGCGACGACGGCCTTGCCAACATGTCCGACGCCGTGTTTCTCCTCGGCTACAGCTTCCTCGGGACGGCTGCTCCGGCCTGCACGGCGGCGTGCGATTTCAACGGGGACGGGAGCATCGCGGGCGTCTCGGACGCCGTCTATCTGCTGGCGTACTGGTTCCTGGGAGGGCCTGTGCCGCCGGCGCCGTTTCCATCCTGCGGTCCCGAGAGCCTGGACCCGGCCAGCGCGCTTCCCTGCGAGACGCCGCCGGCGCGCTGCGCGCCGTAGCCCGGCTTCATCAGTCAGCCGGACGCGCAGCCGAGCGAGTCTCACGGCGCGAGGCGGAGCTCGAGGATCGTGTCGATCGGATCGCGCTCGACGGCGCGGATGTCGATCACGACGGACTCGCCCTCCTGCCGGCGCTGCGCGCGAGCTTGCGCCACCACGCATAGCCGCGCAGCGACTTCCGCCTCCTCGACGTATGGCTCCAGGTCCACCGATCGCGCGCGGGGGCTCGCGGGCGCGAGAGGAGGTCGGCATCCCCCCTGAAGAGAACCCTTCCTGCTCTTCAAGACGCAGCACGCCGGCAAGAGGTGTCGCCAGTATTGCGTTGACAGTCCTCGCCGCCGGCGTCTATTCTTGATCTCCCCGTTCTTTGCGGGGGCTGAGGGTTGAGAGAGCGTTCTGTCGACCGCTGCGATGCGGGATCGGCCTTTGTTGAAAGGCGGCAGAGGGCGGCGGCGCCGCTCGAGAAGGGAGCCGCGATGCAAGATAGGGCGCAGCCCGCCAGGCCGGTGTTCGAGCTGACGGCATCGACGCATTTTGCTAGCTGGCTTGCGGCCCTGGGCTCGAGCCTCGTCTTCACGACGTACCAGACGGCGAAGGTCTTCTTCATCGGCCTCCAGCCGAGCGGGCGCCTCTCGATCTTCGAGCGGACGCTCGAGCGCGTGATGGGCCTCTCGGCCTCCGCGACGACGATCCACCTGAGC
>JAFGKN010000163.1 GCA_016928605.1 Planctomycetota bacterium
CCCCCGTCGCTTCGGAATTGTCCCCACGCCATCCGCTCCGTTCCCGCCTGGGCGGTCGGCCGGGACCCCCTCTCGCCTTCCGGCGGCGGGGCCGCGGCCCCGAGGCGGGCGGCAGTCCTTGGGCTCGCGCTGCCGGCGGCGGCGGCTGAGCCTCGGGGGACTCGCGTCTCGCGCGGGTGAGGACAGGCGGCGCCGTCTGGCTTTTTCCCCGTCCTCACGGGGACCGCCGAACGTTGTAGGGGTGCACGGAAAGCGAAGAGGCTCGCGGCGGGAGCCGAGTCCTGGTCCTTGACCGCCGGCCGAGACAGCACGTATACCTTCTGCTGCTGGAAACCTGCGGAACGTTGTGACCTCTCACGAACGACCCGTCCCGAGCGGTGGAGGCGTGGGCCATGCCCTCCTACGACACGAGCAACCTGGATTTCGTCCTCGACACCCCTCTGGGCTCAAGCGAGCTGATCGTCGCGAGCTTCACGGCCCAGGAGGGCATTTCCCAGCTCTATAGCCTCTCGCTCGAGCTTTTCTCGGAAAACGACTCGATCGACTTCAGCTCTCTGGTCGGCGAGCCCGTCACCCTGAAGGTCCGGGCGGGAGGGCCGCAGGGCCTGGGGCTGCGCCAGGCCGCGCTCTCTACCCAGACGGCCGCCGCGGCGCGGGAGGATGTCCGCTACTTCTCCGGGATCATCAGCCGCTTCTCTCAGACGCGCCGGACGGGTCACTTCGCCCGCTACCGCGCTGAGGTCGTCCCCTGGCTCTGGCTGCTGACGCAGACGACCAACTGCCGCATCTTCCAGAACATGACGGCCGTGGAGATCGCCGAGCAGATCTTCGGCGAGAGGGGTTACTCGGGCAAGTACCGCCTCGAGCTCCAGGGCAGCTACGAGACGCGCGAGTACTGCGTGCAGTACCGGGAGACGGACTACAGCTTCGTCTCGAGGCTGCTGGAGGATGAGGGCATCTTCTTCTACTTCGTCCACGAGGAGGACAACCACATACTCGTCCTCGCGGATGACCCCTCGGCCCACGAGCCGTGCGAGCCCGGCAGCTCCGTCGAGTACCTCCAGGTCGGAGGAAGGAGCGAGCACGAGGGAACCGTCGAGGAGTTCATCGTCGAGGAGGAGATCCGCCCCGGAGCCTACGCTCTGAACGATTACAACTTCACGGCTCCGAGCTCGAGCCTGGATGTCAGCACCATCGCCTCGGACGAGAAGTGGGAGGTCTACGACTACCCCGGGAACTACCAGCAGCGCTCCGCCGGAGAGAGCCTGGTCTCCATCCGCATGCAGGCAGAGGTCTGCCAGCGGAGGAAGATCGGCGGTCACGGCAACTGCCGGCAGTTCGTGCCCGGCTACCGCTTCGAGCTGAGGAACCACGAGAGGGAGGAGTACAACGCGGAATACGTTCTCGTCTCCACCCTCCACGGAGGCAACCAGGAAAGCCAGATCCTCTCGGAGACGCCGGGCGCGGGGGCCTCGTACGAGAATCAGTTCGAGTGCATCCCCCTCTCCGTGCCGTTCCGCCCGCTGCGCATGACTCCCCGGCCCGAGATCCTCGGCTGCCAGACCGCCGTGGTCGTCGGACCGGCCGGCGAGGAGCTCTGGCTGGACAAGTACGGCCGCGTCAAGGTGAAGTTCCACTGGGACCGGAGCGGCCAGCGCGACGACACCTCGAGCTGCTGGATCCGCGTCAGCCAGAACTGGGCGGGGAAGAACTGGGGCATCTCCTTCCACCCGCGGATCGGCCAGGAGGTCATCGTCTCCTTCCTGGAAGGCAATCCGGATCGGCCCATCATCACCGGGCGCGTCTACAACGAGGAGCAGATGCCGCCGTACGAGCTGCCGGCCAGCGGCACGCGGAGCGCGATCAAGACGCGCAGCTCCAAGGGCGGCGATCCCTCGAACTTCAACGAGATCCGCTTCGAGGACAAGAAGGGCAGCGAAGAGGTCTACATCCACGCGGAGAAGAGCTACACGCAGGTCACCGAGAACAACTCCAGCGAGAGCGTTGGCAACAATCAGTCGCTCAGCGTGGGCAACGACCAGACCGAGGACGTCGGGAACAACAAGACCGACACGGTCGGCAAGGATCTGAGCGTGACCGTGGGCCGCGACAAGAAGCTCTCGATCGGCACCGACCACAAGGAGGACATCGGCGCGTCCATGGTGCTGACGGTCGGCTCGAGCCGCGAGATGAACGTGGGCAGCGACCTCAAGGAGACGATCGGCGGCGAGATGTCCGTCTCGGTCGGATCGAATCTCACCGAGGATGTCGGCGGGAGCAAGAAGGTCAGCGTCGGCAAGGACCTCCAGGGGAGCATCTCCGGCGATGCCTCGGGATCCGTGTCCGGCAACCTCCAGCTTGTGGTCGGCAAGAAAGCGGTCATCACAGCGACGGACGAGCTCGCGATCAGGGTGGGCGGCGCATCGCTGCTGATGAAGAAGAGCGGAGATATCCTCATCTCGGGCACGAAGATCAGCCTCAAGGGATCCGGCGACGTGACCATCAGGGGTAGCTCGATCCTCGGCAACTGAGGCGCGCCATGCTCCAGCTCGACAACCAGACCCGGCTGGCCGGTCGCTTCACCATCGTCCCGGACGAGAGCGGAGTCGACAGCCTCTGCGCGCTGGTCAAGGCGACGTTGGAGATCCGGCAAAGTCGAGCCGTCCTCCACCGCGAGCAGACGCCGGTCCAGCTCGAGGACGTCTACCGCGGCGAGCCGGGAGCGTCGAGCATCGCCAGACCTTCCGATTTCGCGCTCCGCAAGCCGGCCGCCGATGTTCTCCTCGCCGGGCACGCCTACGCGCCCGCGGGCAAGAAGACGGCAGCGGAGGTCGACGTCGGCCTGAGGGTGGGAGCGGTGGAGAAGTTCGCGCACGTCGTCGGAGACCGGGTCTGGCGGGAGAGCCCGGCGGGTGTCCAGGCGACCGCGCCTCGTCCCTTCGAGAAGATGCCCCTCATCTACGAGAGAGCCTATGGCGGCCGCGACGCATCGGCCGACAGCGAGCGCTTCGGCGAGGAGCCGCGCAACCCCGTCGGAACCGGGTACCTCATGAGCGGCGGCGCCGCCAGGATCGATGGCCTCGCTCTGGCCAACCTCGAGGAGCCGGGTCGTCCAATCCGCCGACCCCGCGACTGCTATCCGGTCGTCAGCTTCGGTCCCATCGGCCCGAGCTGGGAGCCTCGGCGGCGCTACGCGGGCACGTTCGATGAGGCGTGGCAGAAGAGCCGCGCGCCGTACCTCCCGGAGGACTTCGATGCGCGATTCTTCAACTGCGCGCCGCGGGACCAGCAGCTCGCGGAAGGCATCCAGGGCGGCGAGGAGGTGCGGCTGCTGAATCTGACGCCGGCCGGCCAGCTCCATTTCGAAATCCCGCGGCTCGATGTACGGTGCGTCGCCATTGTGTCCGGACGCGAGGTCGATGTGCCGATGGCCTGCGACACGCTGCTGATCGAGCCGGATCACATGCGATGCTCGCTCCTCTGGCGGGGTCTCGCCGCGCTCGACAAGAACGTGCTCAAGCTCGATACCCTGCGGATTCTCTGCCCCCAGGCGCCGGCGAACGGAGGAGGATCATGAGCGCGAGAGTCCTCATCACCGGAGCCGGGATGGCGACGCCCGTGGGACTCAGCGCGCTGGAGACATTCGCGTCCGTCCGCTCCGGCGTGACGCGAGTCGACGAGCAGGCCGTGCTCGACAGATCCCTCGAGCCGGTATACATGGGCTTCGTTCCCGGCGACGCCCTCCCCTCCGCCGCCGAGAAGCTCAGCGGCGAAGCGCGCGTGACGTCGAGGGAGCTGCGGATGCTCGGACTGTGCGCGCTGGCGATCGAGGACCTCCTGACCGCCTGCGAGGAGCTGCCGCCGGACCGGATCCCGCTCCTTCTGGCTCTCCCCGAGCCGGACGGGCCTCTTCCCGTGGAGCCGGAGCAGTTTCTCCGGCGCCTCGAGATGCAGACCGGCAGGGCGTTCGTCAAGCAGGGGACCGCCTGCTTCCGCGCAGGGCGGGCGGCCGGCATCGAGGCGCTCGCGGAGGGCTGGCGGCGGCTCTCCGAGGGAGAGAGCGCTGTCGTCCTCGTCGCGGCCGTCGACAGCTACTGCGACCTTCGCAGGATCGCAGCTCTGGATCTCCAGAGGAGGTTGAAATCGGAATCGAACCGAGATGGTTTCACTCCAGGCGAAGGCGCCTGCTTCCTGCTCCTCATGACCGACGAGCTGGCATCGAGAAGCTCCTGCGCACCACAGGCCGAGATCCTGGGGGTCGCCACCGGACTCGAGACGGGGCATCTCGGCAGCGACAAGCCATGCACGGGCGACGGCCTCGCTAGCACTCTCCAGGCTCTGTTCGCGCTGCCGGCAGCTCAGGGAGTGCGCGCCGCCCAGGTCTACTCCACCATGAACGGCGAGCATCACTGGGCCAAGGAGTGGGGAGTGGCATATCTTCGAAACGCGGAGAGCATGGAGCCCGGTTTCACCATGCACCACACCGCGGAGTTCCACGGCGATGCCGGCGCCGCCTCGGGCCTGATCGGCTGCGGCCTCGTCGCGATGGGCTGTCGTCTCGGACTCGACGAGGGCCCTGCGCTCGTCTACGCATCCTCCGACCACGGACACCGGAGCGCAGCACTCCTGCGCTCGTTCCGCTCGACGCGGTGAAAGGAGTCGACCCAGATGCCCGGCACAGTCTTCGCCAACGGTCGAGGCGTCGTCCACAAGGGAAGCGGCGGGATGAGCATCGCCTTCCCCGACGTCAACATCACTCCCGCCGCCCCGAGCCCCATCCCGATTCCCTATCCAAACATAGGCATGGCTTCGGATACGTCGCAGGGCCCGAAGTCGGTGAAGCTGGACGGCAAGATGCCCATGACGAAGGGCGCGCAGTACAGCAAGACGAGCGGAGACGAGGCGGGCACGAACGGCGGCGTCATCTCGGGAGTCAACCGCGGCGTGGCCGAGTTCATGCTCTACTCCTTCGACGTGAAGATCGAAGGGAAGAACGCCTGCCGCCTGGGCGATCCCATGTTTCACAACAAGAAGAACATCGCGGGCTGAAAGGAGACGGCCGTGGAAATCGGTGAAGCCGCCGCAGTCGCGATCATCTCCGACGCCAAGTGCCCCATCGCGCACAAGGACCGTGGCGAGGTCAAGGGCAAGGCTAAGAACGAGAAAAGCGTCGCTCAGCTGCGGTCCAACATGGAAAAGGGCAAGAGCACCCAGCAGTGGGTGCTCGCGGGAGACACCTACAAGAACGGCGAGAACACCGCCGCCAAGGACCCTTGCCCCGAGTATGAGGTCCACGTCGATGGCAAGGCCGTGCCGCCCATACTCGTCGGCGACGACAGGTATCCGCTCTCCTTGGCCGCGCATCACATCGTCCCCGGCAAGGCCTCGCTGCCCAGGTCCGATCTGAGGAAGTTCATCTGGAAAAGCGAGGGGAAGATCAAGGGGGACATCGGCTACGATGTCGATGGAGCCGAGAACGGAGTGTGGCTGCCCACCCATGCCAAGCTCTCCGCGGGCATGGGCAAGAGGCAGACCATCCAGATCTGCGACGAGGACAACCCGGCCAGGACCTTGAGCTACGCCGAGCTTGGAGAGAAGAAGCCGAAGAAGAAAATCGACGGCGAGTGGAAGGAGGTCGAGGATGCCGCCGGGGCGCCTCTCGCATTCATAGAGCACTACACGCGAGCAGCCATGGATCTGACCCGCCGCCAGTTCCACGACAGCCATTCCGACTACAGCAACCACGTCGTCAAGCGGCTCAACAAGCTCCACGTCAAGCTGTGCAAGATCACGCGCGACTGTCCGGACTGCAAGAAGATGCTAGGCGAGAAGCTACCGCCTCCCTATGGACTCGTGCACCGGCTCAACGCCATCTCCGGGCTTCTCCGCGGCAAGCTGCAGGGTCCGCCGACATCGTGGACACCGCCCGTCTTCACCTCGAACTACGCGAAAAGCTATCGCGTTGACGCGCGCAGCTACAAGAAGGCCATGAGGCTGCGAAGCAGCTGAAGAGCAGAGACCGATCCGTGTACTACATGCTGGAATGCTTCTCTCCCGAAGAGGGCCGAGTGGACCTCGAAGCTCCGCCGGATCTCGGCGTCGAGTCCTGGATGACAGGGCTTCCCTTCGATCTTCCGCCGGCCGCGCCGATCCACCTCCACTGGGACCCGGAGACGGAGACGGAGACGGATGGAAGGCGGCGGCTCTCGCTCTACGACGCGGGTCCGGTGCTGATGCGAAGAGACCTCGTCGCGGCGCTCCGCGAGTGCGGCGTGGATAACATGGAAACCTACGAGACCGTCGTCCACTCGCGCGTGGACGGCAGCGAGTGCCTCGATTACGCAGCTGTCAACATCATCGGGCTCGTGGCGGCCGCCGACATGGAGAGATCCGGAGCCCACCTGCCGGAAGACTCCGACGGGCTCATCGACGTCGACTTCGACGGCCTCGTGATCGACGAGGCCAAGGCGGCCGGTTTCCTGCTCTTCCGCCTCGCCGAGTGCGTGAGCGGCGTTGTGATCCACGAAAGCGTCAAGGAACATCTCGAATCGAAGGGAGGCTTCGGCCTCTCCTTCGTGCCTCCGGAGGAATGGTCCGGATGACCGATGTCGCTCTGGAGCACGCTGGGCCGATAGACACGGGAACGTCCTCACCGCGGAAACACACTCTTGATCGGTGACTGCCATGTCCCTCACCACTCGATACCGCCAATGGTCCGTGCGTCCCGCCTGGTCCGGCAGCCTGGGCTTCGGTCCTGCTGCAGGCACTCACTGCCGCTACACCCTCA
>JAFGKN010000793.1 GCA_016928605.1 Planctomycetota bacterium
CGCCCTCCCCAGCCCGCGACGCCGTACGTGCCGCTGATGCCGGGCATCTTGCCGCCCTGGACGGTCTGGTTCCAGTCGCCGGCGAAGCGGAGGTAGTAGCGGAAGTAGATCTCCTCCGGCTCCCCGCCGGTCTTCTCCCGCAGCTTGAGCAGCGTGTTCAGCGCCGTGTTCTCCCCCTCTGCCAGCTTCACGCGCAGCGCCTTGCCGTCGAGCGGCTCGAACTTCCGCTCCGCATCGGCATCGACCGTGTCGAGCGCGCCCCGCGGAGCGACGTGCGTCCAGCCGTCGGCCCACGTCTCCGACTCGAAGTCGGCGAAGAAGATGACCGCCGGATCCGCCTCGATGCCTCGATCGCCTCGGTGGTCGGCCGCCAGCCCGGAGCGGACCTTCGAGTCCGGACGATCGTGCCCCTGGGAGGACCGGAAGACTCCGATCACCGCCGGCCCCCCGCCGTACATCTCTAGGGGCACGAGGCGCAGGACGGCCTTTTCGACCGGCGCTCCCTTCGCGATGTCCTCCCCGCGGAACCGGATCAGCGCGTGGTTGCGGGCGCCGACTCGCAGCCTCTCCTTGCGGCCCTGACCACGGTACGTCGATGGCTCGAGGAAGGTGTCGGCCTCCGGCGACAGGGTGTCCGATGCCCCCGCGGCGGTGATGACGAGCTGCGGCCGCTGCGATGCATCGCCGTGCTCGCGGCTCGCGAAGTGACACTCGCCTCCACCTTCCAGGCGGCGGAGGAAGAAGCCCTGGTTCGGGACCTTGCCGCCGGCCCACTCCCGCGCGAGCCGCGTGACGTCCCACTCGACGAACGCCCCCTTCCGGTCCGGGGAGACCACCGCCGTGGCGTAGGCATCGTCGCCTTGCTCGACGCTGCTCGCATCGCGCCAGTCGCCGAGGGAGTTCTTCCAGCTCAGGAGACCGGCGCGGTTGTAGTAGTCCCGCGTGGCGCCGTCCTCTCCCCCGGCGCTCCCCTCGGCCCAGTCGCTGCGGCTCGCGGCCGCGATCCAGCGAGATCCGAAGATGGCGAAGAACCCCGCCAGAGTCAGAGTCAGAGTCAGAGTCAGGTTCCCGTTTCTCATGGTTCCCTCCGAGCACAGAGAGAGAAGAGATGGCGCGAGACGGCGGAAGAAGTCGGTCGCAAGGCTCTTGTCATGGTTACCCAGCGGAGATGGGAGGGACAGGACCGGCCCGGAGCGGGGCCTCTCGACGTGAAGCGCCACGACCAGAGGCCGCGGTTTCATGCAACAGCAAGGACCCGCCGGACGGCCCTGCGGGTATTGACACCCGCGGTCTTCGCGCAGATTCTCTCTCTCCAGCTGTCCATCGAGCGACTCTCTCCCAATCCTCCCGACGAGAGCCCATGCCGCTGATCCGCAGCCTGCCTGCAGTCTTCACCCTCTGCCTCATCGGCATCCCTGCGGCTGGAGAGGATGGGGACGAGGAACGGGATGTCTTCCAGTCCCTCCTCAAGCGGAGCGAGCTGACCGGCAGATGGGGCGGAGCGCGGCCGTGGCTCGAGGAGCACGGGCTGACCTTCGAGCTCTACTACCTCGGGGAGATGCTCGCGAACGTCTCCGGCGGCGTCCGCCGGCGCGCCGAGTGGCTGGGCAGCGCCGATCTCATTCTGCGCACCGATCTGGAGCGGCTGGCGGGATGGAAAGGCGGAGAGGTCTTTCTCTACGGGCTCGGGAACCACGGCGGCAATCCGAGCGAGAACGCCGGCGACCTGCAAGCCGTGAGCAACATCGAGGCCTTCGACACGTGGAAGCTCTACGAGGCGTGGATCGAGCAGGAGATCCTCGAGGAGCGGCTCTCTCTACTCCTTGGCCTGTACGCCCTGGACTCCGAGTTCGACGTGATCCCCGCGGCGGACATCCTGGCCAACAGCTCCTTCGGGACGGGAGCGGAGCTCGGGCTGTCGGGGATCAACGGCGCGTCGATCTTCCCCACCACGTCCCTGGGACTCCGGCTTGAGGTGCGACCCGTCGCGCCGATCTACCTGCGGATGGCCGTCCTGGACGGAGTGTCCGGCGATCCGGATGACCCCCGCGGGACTCGGGTCATCCTGGACGAGGACGACGGACTCCTCATCGCCTCGGAGATCGGCTGGATCCTGAATCCCGACCGGGAGGTCGCCTTCGCTCCGCCCAGCTCTCATTACCGGCGAGGACTTGCCGCTCCGGGCGGCAGGCCGAGCTGTGGGTACTTCGGCAAGTACGCCGCCGGAGCGTGGGGCTACACGACGGAGTTCGAACATGTCTCCAGGATCGATGCGAGCGGAGATCCCTGCCGCCAGCGAGGATCCTACGGCGTCTACGCGCTCGCGGAGCAGAGAGCCTACTGCGAGCCGGACAACACCTTCCACGGGCTCTCTGTCTTCGCGCGCGCCGGTCTGGCCGATGATCGCGTGCTCGTCGTGGACGCTTACACCGCGGGCGGGCTGGACTATAACGGTCTCCTTCCCGGCCGCGCCTGCGACCGCCTGTCGCTCGGCGTGGCGGCCGCCCACCTCGGAGCGGAGTTCCGCCGAGCGGCGAGCCGCAGCGGCGAGGATCTCGCGGCGTGGGAAGTGGCGCTCGAGATCACCTACCGCGCGATGATCGCTCCCTGGTTCTTCTTCCAGCCGGACGTCCAGTAC
>JAFGKN010000794.1 GCA_016928605.1 Planctomycetota bacterium
CCCTCCGACTCCCAGAAGACCACCGTCTGCGGCCCCGCGGGATGGGTGGACTTGCCGTGCTGCTCGGCCCAGCTGTTGGTGTCCCAGGAGGGGTGATGCATCTTGCAGCGCTGGATGACGACGGCGCGGAGATCCCTCTGGTTGCTGAAGACGCACGCCTGGTAGTTCTTGCCCCACCCCTTCTCGTCCTCGCTGCCCCATCGGCTGATGTCGCAGTCCTCGATGACGATGTGATCGCCGCTGAAGATCCGGATGCCGTGCTCTTTCACGCTGCGGATGGTGAAGCCGCGCAGGATGACGTAGCTCGCGCTCACGGCGATGCCGACGTCGTCCCGGTTGCCGGTGTCGATCGTGCAGCCGGTGCCGTCGTGAAGCACGTAGCCCTCGGGCGTCCCGGACTTGTCGATCTCGAGCGTTCGGTCGCGGCTTTCGACCTTGACCACCGCGGCGACGGGGAAGCTCTCGCTCCACGTGGATGCCTCCAGGACGCTGCGGACCTCGGTCCCCTCGAGCTCGAGGGCGATCTCGTACCGGGTGCCGGGCTTCAGGTGGACGATGCTGCCGCGGTAGTCCGCCTTGCACTCGGGCGTGCCGACGGGGTGGTGGCGCATCGGGAGCCCTTGCCGCCATCGATCCTCTCCGCTCGCGCGGTACCTCACGAGCACCTGCTTGGCCGGGCCGCCCCCTTCCGGCGACCAGTAGAGGCCGAGGCAGTGGAAGGTGGGCACCGCGAACGGCTGGGCGCCGGATGCCGCGGCGGCGCCGGATCGGCCGGAGCCCTCCTCGGCGGATCGTTCCGCCTCCGCCGCCTCAGCCGGCTTTGCATCGGCCGGCGTTGCGTCGGCCGCCGCCGCCGCGCAAGTGGCCGCCTGCCCCGCCAGACCGGCGGCCGAAAGCGCCGCGATCGCCATCGCCGCCGCGGCGGCCAACCGCCGCGCCACCGCCGCGCCTGCGCGCATCGTCTCGTCCATGTCGTGCTCCACCGATGTCTCCCTCGAATCGTTCTCGACAAGCCCGCGCGCCCGGCCCTCTCGGCTTGCGCCGCGCGCCCCAGATCTCTCTCTCGCCTTTCCTGACATTCCCCGCGGTGTGTCCTCAGCCGGACCGAGCGGCGAGCCGGGCGTCCGGATGCCGGCCCTCCGAGCCCTCTTCCGCCGTCCGGTCTTCCTCGCAGGCCCGCGGCAGCTCGATCGTGATGCACGCGCCGCCGGTTGGAAGGTTGGCGGCCTGGATGCTCCCACCGTGCGCATCTACGATCGCGTGCGCGATCGCGAGTCCCAGCCCCGTTCCGCCCGTCTTCCGGCTCCTCGCCGGATCCGCCCGGAAGAACCGTTCGAAGATTCGCGGAAGAGCATCCGGCGGGAAGCCGGTCCCCGAGTCCGACACGGCGAGAGACACCCGGCGGCTCTCCGCTCGGGCGGTGACGCGGATGGGCGGAGCGCCGTGGTGAAGCGCGTTGTCGAGCAGGTTGCGGATGACCGTCTCGAGCAATCCGCGGTCGCCGCGCACCCGAGCTTCCGAGGCGCCGGGGGGCATCACCAGCTCCACGCGCCCGTCCTGACCGCCGTCTGGATCGAGGGCGTGACGTATCACCTCTCCGATGGCCACTTCGTCCACTTCGGTCTCGAGCCGCCCGGCATCCGAGCGCGCCAGCAGCAGGAGCCCCGAGACGACGCGCTCCAGCCTGCCGACGTCCTCGAGGGCTCCCTGCAGGACTGCGGCGTACTCCTCGCGCGTGCGATCGCGCCGCAGAGCCACCTCGATCTCGCCTCGCAGGGCGGTGAGAGGCGTGCGCAGCTCGTGGCTCGCATCGCTCGTGAAGCGCCGTTCTCTCTTGAAGCCCTCCTCGATGCGATCGAGCATGCCGTTGATCACATCGACGAGCCGGCCGAGCTCGTCGCGCGGATACCTGGATGCGACGCGTTCCCCCAGGCGGCGCGGCCCGATGCGCTCCGCCGCGCTGGCCAGCGCCGCCACCGGCGACAGCACCCTGCGGACCAGACGTAGACTTCCGACGACCGACACGAGCAGCGCCACCGGAACCGCCACGCCGAGCAGCGCCACCAAGGACCCCAGCGCCCGATCGCGCGGACGCAGGCTGCGCGCGACGGCGACCGTGACGTCGTACTCCTTGGCCGCCGGCTTCGCCGGCTTCTCCTCGACCACCGCCTCTCGGGTCTCCTCGGTCCACTCCACCTCGAACCTCTGAGGGCGGTGGCCGACCGGCGATGTGCGCATCGCGAGCCGCAATGGCTCGCCGTCGGTCGAGCTGGTGCTCCATACCGCGGTAGATCTCGGATCGGAGTCCGGCGGCAGGCGCGGCTCGAAGCCCGGGAACGCCGTCGACCTTCCGAGGACGGCGCCGCTTGCCATCGATACGCGCCAGAAGAGGTCCTCGGGGTACTCGTCGGCGTGGAACTGGAACTCGACCTCGTCGCCGTCGTCGAGGCGTACCCGGCTCTCGATGTACTTGAGCCGGCCGAGCAGCTGCCCGTCGATCTCCGCGGTCAGCCGCCAGCGGACCACCAGGTAGAGGGCGGTGCTGAAAGCGACCAGGATGACAGCGACGAGGCCGACGTGGCTGGCGAGAAGACGGCTGCGAAGCGACTTCATTCCCTCAGCTCTCCTCCCGCAAGACGTAGCCATGGCCGCGGACGGTCTGGATCAACCGGCATTCTCCGTCCCGCTCGAGCTTGCGGCGCAGATAGTTGACATAGACGTCGACGACGTTCGTGAGCCCATCGTATCGACCCGCCCAGACTCTCTCGAAGAGTCGAGTCCTCGAGAGGACCGTGCCGGGGTTGCGCAGGAAGAACTCGAGGAGGGAGAACTCGCGGGGGGAGAGCTCGATGGACCGCTGGCTCCGACTCGCCCGCCGGGTCGCCAGATCGAGACGAAGATCGGCGAAGCGCAGGGCGGGGACCCGCGACGGACCGCGCCTCCGCTGCAGCGCTCGCGCGCGGGCGAGGAGCTCCTCGAAGGCGAACGGCTTGGTGAGGTAGTCGTCGGCTCCGGCATCCAGGCCCTCCACCTTGGTGTCCAGCTCGTCGCGGGCGGTGAGGACGAGGACAGGGGCCTCCCCGCCGCCGGCGCGATACCGCCGCAGGACCTCGATCCCGTCCACTTTCGGGATCAAGAGGTCGAGCACGATGAGATCGTGGTCGCCCGAGAGAGCCGCCCGGAGCCCCTCGGCCCCATCGGACCTCAGGTCCACGGCGAAACCCTCCTCCTCGAACCCGCGCGCCAGGAAGGCCGCGATCTTGTCATCATCCTCGACGATCAGGATCCGCATACCTGGATCATTGTACCTTCCCGGGCGCCGATGGGCGTGCGGCATCCGGCACGATCCCGATCCGCGTCAGGGTGCCGCCGTCGCGCTCGACAGCCACGTACACGGCGCGTCCATCACGCGAGGCGACGATCCCCTCGGGGCGGGAGCCTCGGTTCACGCCGACGATGCGGCGGTCGACCCGGAGCGGCGTTCTGCCCTCGAGCACGCCCGAGAGGTCCAGGAACAGCACGGACCCCGCCTCCTCGCCCGGAGCCTTGCGCTCCAAGGCGACCGCGGCCACTCTCCGATCTCCGCAGTCGAGGATCGTCACCCCCTCCGGATCGATTCTCGGCAGCCTCTTCGCACCCCGGCTCGCCGCGAGTCTTGTGCCAAGCAGCGTCGGATCGAGGTCGAAGATCGGGTGCGTTGCGACGAGGCGAGCGCGGTCCGGCCCTCCCTGCAGGTCGATCACCGAGATCCCCTGGAGATGCCGTGCGCGCGAGTGGGCCTCGTTCGCGGAGATCGCGAACGTCCCGTCGGGGCTGATCGCGAGGCCGTCGGGGTGGACGCCCCTCGGCTCGTCCCGGTCGTCGAGTTCTCCGTGCGGCAGGAGCACGATGCTCGAGAGGATCTCCCTGCCTCGATCCTCGGGGGTCTTCCCGGTCGAGCGATGGATGTCCCGCAGGTCCAGGGTCACGATCGCGCTCTGCTCCTGAAGGCTCACCAGGGCGAGCGACGAGTCCGGTGCGACCGCGGCGTACTCGGGCTCGACATCGCGCTCGTCGCCCGCGCGTTCCGGCTCCGAGAGGAGGAACCGGCGGAAGATGTCCTCGCCCTGCACCACGGCGATGGTCCGCACGCTCTCGGGACCCCCGCGCAGGTCGAGCACGTGGATGCTCCCCGGGACATCCGCGGCCGGATCCTCGGCCTCGCACTCCTCCGGGTCCGGCGCGCTCGCCTCGCACGCCACGACGGCGAGCGAAGCATCGGGAGAGATCGCGATGCTGTCGGGCCCCGGCCCCACCGCCGCGAAACGGACCACGCGATGCCCCGCGACGATGGCGACCCGTCCCGGCAGCACGTTCGGCTGAACGGGGTCTTTCATGGCGACGAGGAAGAAGGCCCCTTCCGGGTGTGCCGCGACCGACGTCGATTCGCCGAGGCCTAGGTCGATCGTGCGGAAGCGCGGCCTGCCCTGCGGGGAGGGGTCCAGCAGCTCCGCGAGCACGAGGGAGGAGTGCTCGCCCTCGCCTCCGCAGGCGGCCCCTGGCGAGACCACCGCGATGCCCCCTGACGCGTCCGAGGCGAAGGCCGTTACGATCTCCGACTCGGGGACCGGAAGGTCGAGCATCTCGACACTCGCCACGAACCGCGCACTGCTCGGCGCGATCGGGCTGGAAGCGGTCCGCACCATCCGTGCGCCGGCGCTCGTCTCGCTGCTCCGCTTCCCCTTGGAGCGCTTCAGCTCGACCGAGACGATCGTTCCGTCGGGGAGCACCTCCACCTCGTACGAGGATCCCGACGCCGTGCCGTCGATCTCGTAGACCCTCCGCCCGCTCTTCTCGGTCTCGATCTCCGCCTCGACAGGCACGAAGCCAGGCAGCTCGCGCCGCGCCGCTGCGAGGACGCCCTCCGGGATCTCGTGGATCTCGATGTCGACCTCTCGAGCCATCGCAGCCGGAGCCGAGAGCCAGGTCATCGCCGCAAGCGCCAGACAAGCGATCGTCGATCGTTCCATGGAGCACCTTCCTTTCCTGGGGTGGCTGATCCGTCCTTCGATCGTCGGGATCATCCTCGGGGCTCCAGGGTTAGATCTCATCCAGCACAAGATTGGAGAACGCTAATCTCCGGGGCGCTTGTCGGCGGGCGACCGGGCGGTTGCAGGGCGTTGCTCGCATGGCGGTCGCGCCGCCATACGATCTCGCGGCGCCGCAGCCGCATCCTCCGCGCCGCTACCGCGACACGCCGCCCTTGAGGCGCTCGACGAGCTCGCTCGTCTCCTCCCTCGTGAACGCGCCCGTGATGGCGATCGCGTCGGCGACCCTGGAGCGGATCACCGGCAGCGAGATCACCTCGTCATCGACGAGCGGCTGCAGCCTGGCCATGGCTTCGTTGATCCGGGCGACCCGCAGCTCCGCGGATGCGGCCCCGAGCTCGAGCACGGTCCGGCTGCGATCGGGAACGGCCTCGAGCAGCTCGGGCAGCCGCTCCCAGGACGCGGGCGTGCCCTGGAACGTCATCGCATCCTCGCCGATCACCACGCGCACGAACCGCCGCGGGCGCGCCTCCGGCTGCTCCGCGCTCGCGCTCTGCGGCGCGCTCGCCAGCCGGTAGCGGATCCTGACGCCCTTGGGCGCACCGCTCTCTCCGAGCACCTGCAGGACTCCCAGGCTGCCCTCCCGCGTTCGGAAGATGCAGGTCGGAACGGGCGAAGATGGCTCGCAGAGAAGCCGTGTGATCTTGTCCGGCTCCTTCTGCTTCAGCGCGGGGTCGTTCGCGATGTCCTCGGAGGTGATCGCGCTCCACTTCTCGCGCGGGATGTCGAGCGTCGCGACATCGAAGAGGAGAGCCCCCGTCGTGCCCCCCTCGATGACGCCCAGCGCATCCATACCACGGTCGCGGACCCACCTGTGCGTCGCGCGATCGTCGGCGCCGAACTCCTCCATCGTCGCGTAGGCGCCGGTGTCGAGGTCGAGCAGCTCGGCGTGGCGGCGAACCGGGTGGGGGAGAACGAACTCGAAGGTGACATCGAAGAGAGGCGGACCATGACGATCGATGCGCGCTATCTGGGGGCTTGTGCCCTCGACCACGGCAAACGAATGGATGCGCCACTCCCCGTCGAGCCTCTGGAGGTGGTAGGTTGCAACCACATGTGCCAGCTCGGGCGATGTCGAGCGTCTTGCGTACGCCAAGGCGTCCGCACTCTCTGCGTCGATGATCAGACCGGAGATTTCGGCATCCCAGATCTCCGCGGGATTATCGCGGTTCGAGAGAATCCCGACCAACTGCGATATGTGCGTGGCGGGATCCTCCAGCTCCTTGACGAAGGTCCATGCAAGCGCCTTGTCGGCAAGACCTTCCCGTGCGAGACGGACAAAGGTCGCGATCACCGCGCGGATGGCATCCCCATCCGCGGCCTCGGGCGGCGGCGCCGATGCCGGCTGTGGCATCTCGGTGCTCACGCCGGTCGCGCGTTCCTCGTCCTCGGCGAGCTCGAACTCGACGCGCGTGATCTTTCCGCCCCGGACCTCGATGACGCGCGACTCCCTGGCGCCGTCCAGCTCGACCTCGACCGTCATCTTCGTGACGCCGGGCGGGACGGCGAAGAGGATGGGCGCCGTGCCCTCGTCCTTGCCGTCGAGGCGCACCGCGGCGCCGGGCGGCGCCGTGCGGACGTAGATCTGCGTCGCGGCCTCCGCTTTCTTCTCGACCGCGGGCTCCTCGGCGGCCAGCGCCACCTGGCAGATGAGCGCCGCGAGGATTATCCGGACTGCCATAACGCCGTGCATGGTCATGCCTCCGTCGTTCACACTACCCGAACGGGCGCGCGGACGCACCGATGTGGCCTCGCCCGATATCACCTATATGCAGGAATCTGGGCACATCGGCCGGACTTTCTTGCCAAACGCTCGCGCTTTCTTACAATTGCCGCACAGCGTCGTTTCATCGGGCCGCGTCCATGACCGAATCGACCAGAGCCACGCTCCTCGAGCGCCTGCGCGATGGCGCCGACCCGCGCGCTTGGGACCAGTTCTTCGAGTCCTACTGGCCCGCGATCTACGCCTGCGCCCGGCAGCGGGGCTGCACGGACGACTCCGCGCAGGACATCGTCCAGGAAGTCATGCTCAAGGTCTTCGAGCAGCGCGATGTCTTCCGCTACGATCCTTCGCGCGGCCGCTTCCGCGACTGGCTCCATACCGTCGTGCGCAACCAGATCGCCGAGTGCCGCCGCAGGCCCTCGGCGCGCATCCGCCCTGCCGGCGCGCATCCGGAGAACACCCTGCCCGAGCCAGCGGCCGGCGGGGCCGCTCCTGACGAGGCCTGGGAGCGCGCGTTCGAGCGCGGCCTGCTTTCGGTGGTCCTCGACGTCGCGCGGCGCGAGGCCAATCCGCGCGACTACCTCGCGTTCGAGCTTCTCATGCTCGACGATCTTTCGGGGAACGAGGCGTCGCGCCTCACGGGGCTCTCGCGCAACGCAGCGTACAAGGCGGCGCGCAGGGTGCTCACGAGATTGAAGGCGCTCGTCGGCGGCTACGAGAGCGACGGGAAGCTGACGGCCGCGCTCAGGGAAGCGCTCGCGGCGCTGCCGGAGCCGCCGCTCGAGCGCCAGATGACGACGCGCGTCGAACGGACCTTGCGAGCGAGGTAGGAGGGCCGGCACGTGGATCCAGGCGGGTACGAGCGCGCAGGCGGAGACATGCAGCCGGCTCCGGAGCTACCCGACTTCGATCTCGTCCACAGGATCGGCAAGGGCGCCTTCGGCACGGTGTGGCTCGGCGTCAACCGCACGACGGGGCAGCGCCGGGCGGTCAAGGTGATTCCGCTCAAGCCCGAGGGCGGCGCCGACCCCGCCGGCAGGGAGATCGTCTCCTTGACCCGCCTCGAGAGCAACCTCCGGCGCACGCATCCCGATCTGATCGCGATCCACCACGTGGGGAAGACCGCCGAGCATCTCTTCTACGCCATGGACCTCGCCGACGATGTCTCCGGCGCCGCGCCGGAGACAGATGCCTCCTATCGGCCGGCGACGCTCGAGAGCCGCCTCGCGGCCGGCCCGCTTCCGCCCGAGGCTTGCCTCGACTGCGCTCGCCAGCTTCTCGGCGCCCTGGCGTTTCTCCACGAGGCCGGCATGGTCCACCGCGACGTGAAGCCCGCCAACTGCCTGTTCGTCGACGGCAGGCTCAAGCTCGCCGACTTCGGACTGCTCACCGATGCGCGCACCGACGTCTCGCGCCTCGGCACCGAGCGATACATGCCTCCCGACGGCCGCATGGACGCGCGAGCAGATGTCTATGCCGCCGGGCTCGTCATCTACGAGATGGCGACAGGAATGCCTGCGCATCGCTTCCCGCAGCTCGGCGCCCGCGCGCGCGATGCAGCGGCCGATCCAGTGCTGGCGAGCCTGATCCGCACGGCGCTTCGCGCCTGTCAGGCCGAGCCCGAGGCGCGGTTCCACGATGCCGCGGCCATGCGCGCGGCTCTGCTCGCGGCGCCGGACGGACCGCCTGCAAAGGCAGTGATCCGCCGCCGCGCCCTTCTCGCCGGCGCCGCGGCTCTGCTGCTGCTTGGAGCCGCCGCCGCCGTCGCCTTCTGGCCGAGGGCTCCCGAGCGCGTCCACGTCAACTTCACGACCTTTCCTTTCGAGGCGACGATCCTGCTCGACGGCGTGGAGCGGCGCGCGCCAGGCGGCGGCGCCTGTCGCACGCCGTGCACGATCGAGAGCCTCCCTGCCCGCCCGCACCGCGTCGCCTTCGCCCGCGAGGGCGCGGAGGATCTCCATGCGGGTGTGATCGACTTCGCGCGCGTGCGCGAGGTCGTGGCGCGGTGGCCGCAGGCGAGGGGGGAGAAGTAGCTGGCGCACCGCGGTCGATCCCGATGGGCATTTGTTGTATCTCGCAGGCCGCACGCTGGTCCACGGCGGCTGAGGCCGCCGCGCCGGTCAGCGCCGCAGGCGGCGCGCGCGGTGTGCCGATCAGCTCCGGAAGCGGAACGCGTAGAGGTCGGCATCCTTCAGGACGAAGCGCACGCGCACGGGCTTTCCGGCGATCGCCTCGAGCGCCTCCGGATTTTTCCAGGCGACGGCCTGCTCGACGGAGTCCCCGAAGAACTCCTTCGAGTCCTCGAGCGCCAGGCCCGGAAGCGGCTTCCCCTCGACGTCCTGGATCTCGACTCTGAGGCTGCCGGCCGCCGAGGTGGAGCAGTTCACGACGAGCTCCTTTCCGTCGAAGACGATCGGCCTCGTGATGACCTCGCCGCCGGCCATCGGAGCGTGAACGGACACGAAGCCGTCGAGGCGGATCGTGTACCGCCGGATGGCGGCGCTGTCGCCCTCGTAGTATCCCTCGTTCGCGTAGAGGGAGATCTCCGGCGGCGCTCCGGAGATGCTCGACTCGCTCTCGATGAGCCCCAGCCAGACGTAGTTGCTCCGGTTCTGCCATTTCTCGGGATTGAGGCCGGGGCGGATCAGCGCCTCCTGCCAGCGGCGAAACGCGAGGCCGTCGCGGCTCGCCATGAGCAGACTCTCGGTCAGCGAGCCGCGCTCGGGGAGGAACCGCGTGGGGAAGCCCAGGAAGATGTGGGGCGCGCGGTAGTAAGGCTGGATCTGGTTCGTGTAGAGGTGCTCCGGCGGAGCACCCGGATACTCGAGCCACACCGGATCGCTCCAGTGGACGAAGTCCTTCGACGTCGCGGTCCGGATGTCGCGCTTCCCGTCGCGGAAGTCGCGATGATACTCGCGGTACTCCTCGCGCAGCGGATCCCAGAACGCCTGGTTCTGCGAGTCGAACGCCCCCTTCGTGATCACCGGCTCCTCCTGGATCAGGGACCAGTGGATGCCATCGGGCGACTGGAACGCGAGCAGGCTCTGGTGGTGCTCATCCGTTCCGCGGGCGACGGCCTTGTACCGGGACTGGGGAGGACAGCGGGGACTCGGATCCTTGAAGGGCGTGAAGTTGTGAGTGCCGGAGCCGGTCCAGATGACGTTGTTCTTCCGCGAGCCATCGATCTCGAAGAGGCCGAGCTCCGGCCTCGTCCAGCGGATCCCTTCGCGGCTCTCCGCGTAGCAGGTGTACTCGGGATGCGATGCCTTCTTCCGGGCCGCGTCGAAGTGCGAGCCGCGGTAGTACATGCGGATGATCGGCCCGTCGCGGAAGACGGTGAAGTAGCCGCAGGTGTTCCCTTCCCAGGGGCGGTCCGTGACGAGCACGACCTCCCGCGGCGCGGGATGGTGGAGCCGCAGCTCCGCCTTGCCCCGGAGCTCGTGGACGAGGAAGCCGTCGACGAACAGCTCGAGCCGCGAGCCGACGTCCACGGGCGGCTCGTCGTTAATCGCCGCAGTGGACGCGAAAGCGCTCCAGCCAGCCACGCAGACCGCGATGCATGCGTTCATGATGGGGGACTCCTCGCGTGAGATTGTGGATACCGGTGGGACTCAGCCTACCGTACACGGGCCGAGGAGCGGTGAAAAGGGGGCGATCCGCACATTCCGCGGACCGAGCCGCCGTCCGTCATCGCGGCTCGGGACCGTAGCTCGGCTGGCCGCGCAGGTAGAGGACGGGGCGCTCGAGCGGCGGCAGCTTGAGCTCATCTGCGTCTTTCCTGCGCTCGATCAGCATGTGCCACTCGCGCGGATCCGTGCTGCCTTCGGGGTGGCTGAGCGAGCGCGAGCCGATCCTCGTGGGGCCGTCGACGCCGCATGCGAGCAGGAAGTTCGGCGTCCGCTCGACGACGTACAGCGCCTCGCCGGGCAGGGCCTTGGCGTTGCCGCCGTGGCCGAACAGGCGGATGTGATCGCAATCGCGCACCGCCAGCATCGGCTGGTTGCCCTCGTACTTCGCGCCGAAGACAGAGATGTACCGCGAGCCGCGGAACTCGGCGGCGAAGTCGCTCGTCGCGTGCTGCGGGCTGAACTGGTAGAAGCGCAGCGGGCCCTTCGCCCCGTCGACGAGCACGTGGCGGTAGCCGCGGTCGGCCCGCGGCCCGCGGCTCCACATCGATGCCCGGAAGTTGTACCAGTTGCCGCCGCCGCTGCCGGTGATGAGCACATGCGCGCCGCGCATCGTGCGCGTGTGGATCTCGACCGCGCGAAGCACCGAGCGGCCGCCGCACCGCCAGTGGAGGCCTTGCACGTCGGGGGCGTCGCCGGTCGTGCAGAGCCCGAGAAACGCCAGCACGGTCTCGGCGTCGGCCGAGTCGGCGGTCCGCACCAGAGCGGCCGGCCCGTCGCCGCGGGGCCACGCCCCATCGCGGGTCGCGACGAGCAGCGACAGGTGCTGGCCCACCCCGACGAGCTTGGTGCGCGGGCGGAGCTCCAGCGTGCGCGTCAGCCGGTAGCAGCCCTTGGGCAGGAAGACGATCTCGTTCTCGTCGATCGCGCGCTGGATCGCGCCGGTGTCGTCGGCGCGCCCGTCGCCTCGAGCCGCGTACGGAGCCGCCCTGACATCGGCCGCGCCGGGCGATTCGAAGCCGGGAAACCGGGGCGACCACAGGTGCCGCGCCTGCAGGTCGGCGGGAGGCGGCTCGCCCGC